>JAMOMT010000131.1 GCA_027066965.1 Archaeoglobaceae archaeon | reverse complement strand
ATCCGAAGTTTGATGGAGTTTACCTGTATGATTTGATTGTAAATGGAAAGTATTACGTTGTCAAGGATCTATTTGTGGACAGGCTGTCAGTTGTTGGAGCTGGTGGCAAGGGGATGTATGTAGCTAGTGTTGACTTGGCGAAAAACATAACCATAGAGAATTCAAAGTTCTCAAACTGTTCGGGAGATGGTGTTTACCTGAAAGGCTTTGCGGGGAAGGCTGAAATCGTCAATGTCAGCACTGTTAACAATGACGGCTGGGGAATGTACGTTCTTGGCAGTAGCAATTACCCAGAACTGATATTTAAAGAAAACAGAATAGAGAACAACAGGTATGGCATATTTCTTCACAAGGTAAATTGCAGTGACATCTACCTGAATGATGTCAGGTACAATGGAGGCAATGGTTACGTTATAGACCTTTATGGAAACTTCGGAAACGTTTTTGTGGATGGGCTGGTTGCTGACTACAACGTTAAATCTTTCTCTTACGGTGCAATAAACCTTGGAGGAAACTTTGAGAAATTAACTGTAAAGGACAGTTACGTAGACTGTGCGGGGAATGCATACAGAGGAATATACGACTACGGTGTTAACGTATCCAATCTAACCATCGAGAACGTTAAGATACTCTATCCGAAGTTTGATGGAGTTTACCTGTATGATTTGATTGTAAATGGAAAGTATTACGTTGTCAAGGATCTATTTGTGGACAGGCTGTCAGTTGTTGGAGCTGGTGGCAAGGGGATGTATGTAGCTAGTGTTGACTTGGCGAAAAACATAACCATAGAGAATTCAAAGTTCTCAAACTGTTCGGGAGATGGTGTTTACCTGAAAGGCTTTTCAGGAAGTGCCAAAATAGTAAAAACAATTTTCTTAAAGAATCCTACTGGACTCTATGTTTCAGGAGGTTCAGTGAATTTTACAGGCAACTATGTGGCGGATAACGGTGTAGGGGTGAGTCTTCACTTGTCAAAATTTGCAGCTCGTGGAAATATTGTAAAGAACAACTCTCAGTATGGTATATACGCATACAGATCAAGTATATCTATATTTAACTCTACGTTCGATGAAAATGGTAACGGCGATTACACTTACTCTGCTGCTATATACCTGACTTCAGGTAGCTCGGGAGAGATACATTACTGCAACCTTATGCCTACTAACAAATACTCCATATACAATGCACAGACAAACGATGTAAACGCTCAGAAAAACTACTGGAGTACAACAAACACGACTGTTATAAATGGAAAGATATACGACAGCAATGACTACGCTTACTACGGTACTGTGTACTATACACCTATCTTAATAAGTCCTGCCCTCATTCTACCAGCCCCAGTTCCTGAACTCTTTACAGCACTCCTTTTAGTCGCTGGGCTGGCAGTGGTATTTATGAGAAGACTACTATAAAATTTTTAATAATAATTTTTTTATTTATCTTATTTTTTCTTTGCCTTTAACTACGAGGTGCGGTAATTCCATCTGGTATTTAGGTTGGCTTTCTCCAGAGATAATTGGATTTGGTTTTTAAATTTCTTCAACTTTAACCTTGCACTCGTAATAAAAAAACTTATTTACTTTTAACGAACCGTTCTTTAAGGTGTGTAATATGAGGGGGAAAACTATCGCACTCTGCGCCATTTTGCTTTCTGCTCTGCTCCTCGGCTGTGCTCAGCAGGAGAAACTAAACGCGACGGTAATAGCGGACAAGATGATAAAGAAGAGCGACGAGATAAAGGACTACAAGACAGACCTTTTCTACCAGATAATGCTTGGGTCTAAATCGGAAAATATGACTATGCTATACATCTACAAGAAACCGGACAAGGCATATATCTACAACAAAAAACTCGACCAGATAATAATCTCCAATGGTAAGACCATGTGGACGTACGACAAGAAGAACAACATCGTTTACATAATGAGTGTATCCAAGCTGAGCGAGGAGAAGAGGAGGAGCTTGAGAGAGGGTCTTTACAAGTCCATAATAGAGAACGCACTCAAGAACTATAACTTAACTTACTTCGGCACGACAACGCTCGACGGTAGGAAATGCTACGTCATAAAGCTGACACCAAAGAACGAGACGAAGATGCCTGTAGAGATGAAGATGTGGATTGATGCTGAATACTGGCTGCCTGTAAAGGTCTACTCTACCGCGAAGTCGATCTTCGGCAACATCACCACGGTTGTTGAGTACAGGAATCTGAGCATAAACACAGGTGTTAACGACAGCATATTCAACTTCACTCCACCAAAGGGCGTGAAAGTCGTTTACGAAAACGAAAGTACATCAGTTAAACCAACCACCGAGACCTACAAGAGCTTTGAGGAGGCCCAAAAGCACGTGAACTTTACTCTCGTTGTTCCAAGCTACACGGCTGGTTTAAAGCTTGAGAAAATCACGCTTATCAACTCGACTAATCAGGTCGTTATGATCGACTACTCCAACAGCACGTGCAGGATGATAATCAGTGAACGCCTTGGAAAGTTGATTCCGAGCCCATACACAAAGAACACGACGATAGACGGCAAGAAGGTTCTCGAGTGGAGAACCTTCATGGGCGGTTACGGTTACGAGTTCGTTAAGAACGGCGTTATAGTTGCAGTACTATCTGACCATCTCAGTAAGGCGGAGCTGAAGAAGGTCGTTGAGTCTATGCTTGGTTGATTTTTTATTTTTAATTATTTTTTGTTGGGTAATATTTATATTGTTAAACTTAGTAGTCTAAATCAGAATCAAATGACATCAAAAATAAAAATTAAATCTTTATAACTTCAATCTGTTCGAAAGGAACACCAAAACTCGTTATCTTCAGGTCTATGTACGCACATCCCTTGACTTTTATTGTTACGGTTCCACTCTTTGCGAGCTGCAGAAGCGTGCCTATCGCTTGCAGGTCATCTATCTTTACCGGTACCGTAACTTTTGTAACTCCATTCGCCTTTATGCTGATGTCCTGTTTTTCGCCGTGTCCGAGGTAAACGAACTTTCCATTCTTGAGGTAGTAAACGTCGAACTCCAGCTTTGTTAAGTGAGCACCGAACGGGTTGGGGTTGTCTATCCTTATTTTAACGTTGAGCGTTACACTCGACAGGCCTACGCCAGAAGGAATTATACTTTCAACGCTCACTTTTGGCTTCTTTATGAACGAGCAGCCGCACAGAGCGGCTGTTGTGGCAACTGTTAAAATTAGAAATGTCAGGAACTTCCTCCTCATGGTTCGAACATACTCTTTCCTGTTATTACTCTTTACTGAAAGCTGTTAATGACTGACGGTTTAATGGTTTAGCGACCTCAGTTCTCAGACACAGAACCAGAAACGTGAAAAAATCTGAGTAAGTCAGATTCATCATGAGGTTCACCGTAACGAACTGGGAGTACATGGACAGCTTGTGCAGGAAGCTTGCCGATCAGATCAGGGAGGACAACTACCAGCCGGACTGCATAGTTGCTCTTGCAAGAGGTGGGTGGTTTGCGGGCAACATACTGTGCGACATGCTCGGCGTAAAAAACCTGATAAGCGTGAGGGCAAGGCACTACTCAGCGACGACAAAGCTAATTCCTGAGGTCGTCAGAGAAGACTTTGCCCACGCAGAGGGAAAAGTTTTGATAGTTGACGACGTCGCGAACACCGGAAAAAGTCTGGAACTTGCAGAAGAGCTCTGCGAAGGATGTGAAGAAGTAAGGACGGCCGTTCTCATGCTAATGCAGTCGTCGAGCTACACCCCTCACTACTTTGGTGATTACATAGTTGACAATGTCTGGGTGATATTTCCCTGGAACTTCTACGAAGAAATGATAGACCTCGTCGATAGAGTTGTTGGGGACGACTTCGTCTGCCTCTGGGAGATCAGGTGGAGACTCTACGAGAAGTTTGGGATAGACCCTACAGCTCTCGAAATATCTCAGCCTGGAAAGCTCGAATTCGTGATCGAAGAGATGGTCAGGAGAGGAATTCTGGAGGAGGGCGAAAGGAGAGGGGAGAAGGTCTGGAGGAAGGTATGACCGGCTTAATTCCCGGTCTGGAGAGGTACAGCCTGATATGTGGGGGAGAGAGGCTGGCGAAGTTCCTGATAGCCAAGGCTATCCCCGCTGAAAAAACTGATGACTTAGAGGAGATGAGAAAGCAACACTCCAAGCTGAAGGCTGAATTCTACAGGCTTTTGAAAGAGTTCGACGAGAGTGATGTTGATGCAGGGGACCTCGAATTCGCGGAATACTCTTTCCTTCACCTGAAAGTGGACATTTTGAAGGAGATGCTAAAAAACTGTAACTTCTGCGAGAGAAAGTGCAAAGTTAACAGGTACGAGAAGAGAGGTTTCTGCAAGTGTGGAGTGGTGAGTTACTACTCCAGCGAGTTCCTGCACATGGGTGAGGAGCCAGAGCTTATTCCGTCTCACACGATATTCTTTAACCGTTGCACCTTTGCTTGTGTCTTCTGCCAGAACTACGATATTGTTTACGAGGACGACTATCCCGTAGACCCGGAGGAGATGGCCAGAGTTATAGAGGTCAGGTACATGCAGGGGAGCAGGAACGTCAACTTCGTTGGAGGAAATCCCGATCAGCACGCTCACACTATTCTTGAGGTTCTCAGCCACGTAAGCTTGAACGTTCCCGTGATATGGAACTCGAACATGTACCACAGTGAAGAACTTGCTGAGATAATAGAGGATGTAGTTGACGTCTGGCTGGGGGACTTCAAATACGGCAATAATAAGTGTGCGGAGAGGTACTCTAAGGTCAAGAACTACTGGGAAGTAGTGACGAGGAACTTCAGAAGGGCGTACGAGAGAGGGGAAATTCTGCTGAGGCACCTTGTCATGCCGAATAACTTGGAGTGTTGTACTCTCAGGGTAGCGGAGTGGGTTAGCAAGAACATCCCAGGAGTAAGGTTCAACATGATGTTTCAGTATAGGCCAGAGTTTCTCGTAGCTCAGAATCCTGAGAAGTGGCCAGAGATAGCGAGAAGACTGACGAGGGAGGAGATCAAAAGGGCTATGGAGATAGCAAAAGAGTTTGAGCTCAACCTCGTGGATTAAGGTTAGGTGATGACGTGAGCGAAGACGTGAATGGGGACGCGAAAGAGACCAAAATCCAGAAACTGCTGCACAGACTGTTGAACGACAAGCAAAGAGGTTGCTCCGAAATTCTTTCTGACTCTTTGAGACTGCTTGAGGAAGTGGAGAAAGAGAGCAGAGAGAGGACAGTAGAGTTTGCGAGGAGGCTTGCCAATGCTCATAGCGGAATGGAGGGATTCGTTAAGGTAATGGAGGAAGTTGCAAGGAGAGGCGTTAAAGCCGTCAGGAGGGAGGTCGAGAGGGCGAACGAGGAGACTGCAAAAGCTCTTTCGGAGCTAACGGAGGGGAAAGTGATTGTTACTATAAGTAGGAGCGGGATAGTGGAGAGGGCACTCAGGCTTGGAAGACCAGCTAAGGTTTACATCCTCATTTCGAGACCGGGAGAGGAGGGAAGGCTAACGGTTGAAAGGCTGAAAGAATTCATTGACGTAGAGCTTGTAGAGGATGCCGAGATGGGCGCGTTCGTCAAAAAGAGCGGTTTAGTCGTCTGCGGGGCAGACGCGATATCTAAGCTTGGATTTGTCAACAAGGTGGGAACTCTGCCGTTGATGCTAACGGCCAAGTACTTCGGGGTTAAGAGGTTTGTTGCCTCTCCACTCTACAAACTCGTTAGCTCTATTAACGCCGTTCATCCCTTCGAGTTCGTAGAAAGCAAGCTGGCTGAGCTTTTGACGGAGAAGGGATTTACCGAGTGGGAGGGGCTTTGAACTTAATGAACTCAAGCTACCAACCCCCAGCACCTCCAGCACCTCCTCCACCACTTGCACCTTTAACCACTCTAACGAGTTCGAGAGATGCAACGAATGCGACAACGGCCAAGTACTTTAGCCTGAACTTCGGATGGCACTCAAAGCTCTGCCCAAGAGCGACAGCATATATCATTTCCAATTCTTCGTCCTCTTGTTCGCCTTCACAATTGCTTTCGCTTTCTAAAACTTTCAAATTCGTCTTCAAATTCGACGAGGAAAAATCTGATGAGGAAAACTTTTTGATGAACTTCATCCACTTCTCTCTTTCCTCCCTTACCTCTTCGCTCCACCTGCTGAAGGCCTGAACAGGAGACATTACGCATATCGTGGAGATTGCGAGTATCGTAAGCCCAGCAAGTGCAAGCTTCGTTCCAGCGCCAAACTGTCTCCATAAGTAGTAAACGAGCAGAAGGGCTGAAGAGAGTATTAGGCTCGCGTAGAAGAGCTTTTTAACTATCTCATAGCCAGTAATGTCAAGAGCCTCTCTTACTATGGACTCTCTAAGCTTGGAAAGGTCTCCCGCAAACGTGAAAACTCTCTTCAAACCGTACTTCGTCTTTAAAGCCTTAATCAGCTCTCTCTCGAACTCATCGAGTTCTCCATCAGTTCTCAGAACTTCAACTTCCTTAGCTCCAACTCTCAGATACCCCCTTCTCTCGAGGTCGAGGAGTGTCGCTTTCAAACCGTCCTCGTCGAAAGTGAATGCGTCTCCCTTGAACAGCAAATTGACTTCCCATGGTTTTCTGTTTCTGTTTGGTATTGCTGACGTTAATGCTACATCAAGTTCGTCCTCATCCCTCTCTCCGTAGGCCCTCGATATGGCGTAGGGTACAGCAGGATAGACGAGCGAAAGCAATAGCATGACCGTTCCAGCCGTTTTGACGTAGCCTGAAGTTTCGTAAAAGAACTTGTAGTAGTTATAGTCGAACCTCTCCACGTTCTTCACGTTCGTCACATTCACTATGTAGCCGTTAACGCTTCGATTTAGAAGCAGATCAACTTCAATCCTCTCGTTCTTTGCAGCATTTCCAGTTATCAGCCATACACCTCTAACTTTTTTCACGTTTCCGGGAAAGAGAGAATACAGCTTTACAATCCTTCCGTCGTTGTGAATTCTTATCTTCACATTGTCATAGGGAACGTGCTCCTCTGCGAGGACGAGTTTTAGGAGTTCGTACTTGCCGGAAAGGACCTCAGGATATAGAAGAAACGAGTAGTTAATTCTATAGTCTCCCGGAGGTATGAGGTTTAAACTCACGATGCCCGCTTCGTTCCTTCTCTTCATCGACCTTACCAGGTTTTTGAGCCTTTTCTCACCTTTCAGCCCCTCTTCTCCATTACCCCACACATATATTTTGTCGAGGTAATCCACAGCGTACTTGCTTCCTAAAGAGTAAGCTTCGATTCCCTTTAGCTGAACGTAGGATGAATCCGGCACTTCGAGACTTGAGTTCACGACGAGCCTTTCCCTAAAGTTCCTGTAGAGAGCGTGGTATATTTTTGCGTGCACGTGGTAAACGTAGCTCTCGTTGAGCGTAACATTGTCGGACACGTTAATGCTTGCACTGTAATCTATGCTCAGGTTTTCGAAGTTTACTAAAGCCGAGAATGCGATTGCGAGGACAACCAACGTAATAGTGTAAAAAACGATTTTCTGCTTTTTTACGTTCATTCTCAAAATGAAGTAGTATAGGCCTGTAAAGATGTACGCTAAAACAAACAGCAAGAGGGTTATCTGGTTAAATTCACGCCCGTTGACGAACAACCCTAGGATGAGTACAAATATAAGCATCAAGATAAAGCGAGCTCTGTTTGACGGCCCCACTCTCTCCAATCACTCGGAAACGGATATATCGCTTTCGGAATTTCCTGATCTGTGATATTTTAATTTAAAGTTATTTCAGCACATCTAGCACAACGGCCGGGCAGATCCTCCTGACTCCCTCAAGCTCCTCTATCTTGCCGTGGATCTCAGATAGCTCGTCAACACTCTCAGCAACGATTTCCAGCATGATCATGTGGTCTCCAGTAGTGAGCATTATCGACTTCACCTCGTCTATCTTTTTGAGCTCTGAAATCACGCTCCATAGCCTTTCAGGTTCAACATCGACACCAGTAAGTGACGCAGACAAACCAGTTGTTTTGTAATTGATAATTGCTTTGTAGCCAAGAATTACGCTATCCTTCTCCAATTTTGAGATCCTCTTCCTTACAGCGGTTTCTGTAATTCCAAGAACCTTGGCTATGTGTGTTTTTGGAATTCTAGCGTTTTCCATCAGCATTTTTACTATGACTTTATCCCTGCTATCCATTACACAATGTAATTTCTTCGTACTATATATACTCTTTGTTCGATTTTCGGACGAAACTTTTTTATTTTATTAGCAATAAGTTTAGAACATGTGCGTAGGAATGCCATTGCTTGGAGAAAAAGCACCAGAGTTCAAAGCACTCACGACGAAGGGAGTGATCGAGTTCCCGAAGGACTTCGAAGGCAAGTGGGTGGTCCTCTTCAGTCATCCGGCAGACTTCACACCGGTCTGCACGACTGAATTCGTTGCCTTTGCGAAGAGGTACGAGGAATTCAAGAAGCTGAACTGCGAGCTCATAGGTCTGAGCATAGATCAGGTTTTCTCCCACATAAAGTGGGCTGAGTGGATAAAGGAGAAGCTCGAAGTGGAGATCCCCTTCCCGATAATAGCTGACGATAGGGGCAAGATAGCAGAAATGTACGGAATGATTCACCCGGGGAAGGGTGCGAACACCGTTAGAGCAGTTTTCGTAATCGACCCGAAAGGTATCGTTAGGGCCATGCTCTACTACCC
>JAMOMT010000130.1 GCA_027066965.1 Archaeoglobaceae archaeon | reverse complement strand
TTTAATGATGTATTCGGATTTCACAAATGCCGAAGTGGGTATAAAAACGTTTCACATTGCTTTTTTCTTCTTGATCTCGGTAACAGTGGTTAACAATTTATTGCAAAAATCGAAAGTTATATCTATGTTAGTTGGGGGGCGGTAAACCGTGGAACTTGGGG
Source organism: Archaeoglobaceae archaeon (assembly GCA_027066965.1). Lineage (GTDB taxonomy): Archaea > Halobacteriota > Archaeoglobi > Archaeoglobales > Archaeoglobaceae > WAPX01. The sequence goes on along the minus strand of JAMOMT010000130.1, from coordinate 8,574 downwards.
AGCTTTTCGACAGGGGCTTCAGGATATGGAAGGAAAACGTTAAGGTTGGTGTGCTGTTCCTCTCCGGCTCAATCTTCTCTTGGATACCCATCATCCTGTTCGCAGTCTATCTACTTTCCATAATAGGGATAGAGGCTGTGTGGATGGCCATCGAGTCCCACAACGGGGAGGAAGTGCTTTCAGCCCTGAAAATTTACGCGATTCCGATAGTCTCTGTTCTGATAGTGGCGTTCATGGTCTCGGGAATAATATACCTGTTCTTCGAGCTGGCAGCTTTCAGGGCGTGCTCTCTCGCGATAGACGGTAGGATGGGCCTTGGAGAGGCCATGAGCTTTGCAAAAAGGAGACTGCTCACGATGATCTCTGCTGAAGTGCTGAAGACCCTGATAATAGTGGCGCCCTTCGCTTTGACCATCCTCGGCTTTTTATCACCGGTGCTTGCGTTCATTGTGTGGCCGGCAGCGGCGATTGCGAGCATAGTGCTTGCAATCCTCCTCGTTTACGTGCCCTACGCCGTTGCCGAGGGATACGGGGCAGTAGAGAGCGTTAAAGCTTCCTACTCCGTCGCGAGGAGGGGGTTTATGGAGACGATCGTTATAATTGTCGTCGTCTTTCTCATAAACATGGCGTGCAACATGGTGGGTGAGCTCTCCTTTTACATGTACGGCCCGGGCTTTTACTACTCCCACTCCCTCCAGCTCCTCCTGCTTCCGGTGGGTCTGACGGCTCTGATCTCGATCGTTCTCTCCTGCTTCATCGCGAGACCTCTGGGAGCAATGTTCTACCTGCTCTACTTCAGGAGTAACGTAAATAACGTAGAGAATGAAACTAGCGAGCTTCTGTGAGCTCCTCAAGCTTTTTCTTCACTTTCTCCTTCAGAATAAACGCGAGTTCGAGCTCCTCCCCCTCAATCTCCCTGAGCTCTATCTCCTTTTCTCCGAGCAGCCTTTCGGCTTCTGGACAGAGGAAGTCGACGCATATGACTTGCCTAACTTTTAGCCTGCATCCCTTTTTACCCACGAAGAAGCAGAGTCCTTCCACTTCTCTCTCCTCCGGCAATTCAACTCCGAGCAGGCAATTTAACAGCAGATCGTACTCATCAAACAGATCGGCAACCCAGGGTCGGCAGCAGCACTTACCTTTCTCAGCACACTCTTTGCATAACTCCGGGAGTCCTGTAACTCTCATGAACCTTTGGGTTCTCTCTATCGCTCTGTCGAGTCTCCCGAGCTCTTCAACGAACTCTTGTTTGAGCTGCTTCCCGTAAAGCTCGTAAAGCTCCTTTGCCTTTTTGATTCTCTCTACAACCTCCTCATCCTTCGTAGCATTCTTCCATCCCTTTTCCTTGCTGTTCCTCTCTCTATTTACGGATTTGCCTGAAGGCGAATCTGGGGAATCCGGGGTTTTCCTCATTGGACAACCGTACATTATTTTACCTTAAATAGTTCTGGCTGCGTGATGCAGTCGATCCAGCCACCGCCGAAAAACTGCGAGGTTGCAGTTGTCACACCCTACTACCCTCCCCATGTAGGGGGAGTTGAAATACATGCTGAAAACCTTGTTAGAAATCTGAGGAGATTTTACGATGTTAAGGTTATTTCCTCAACTCCGTCGAATGCCGACTTTCAAGTCAGGTGCCTTAATATCCCTTACTCACCGGTTCCCTTTTCTTTTCCTAGAGTGAAAGCTGAAATCTATCACTCTCACGTTCCCTCTCCTTTCTTCGCTCTCAGGGCCCAAGACCTTGCAGAGAGCTATCGCTCTCCTCACGTCGTTACATACCACAACGATGTCGTGATTCCTGAGAGAGTTGATGGCTTCAGAATTCCAGAGACTATCTCATCCCTGGTCGAGTCCTTTAACGAGAAGGTAGTCTTTCCCCTCCTTAAAAAGGTGGACCTGATAATCGCAACTACAAGGAGCTACGCGGAAACGTCTTCCGTTCTCTCCAAGTTTCAGGAAAAGCTCGAGATAATTCCGAATGCTGTGGACGTGGAAGTTTTCAGGCCCTGCGAGAAAAAGGAGAACGAGGTCGTTTACGTTGGAAGACTCGTGGAATACAAGGGGCTGGGAACGCTGATAGAGGCGATGGAAGAAGTTCAGAAGTATGAGGACGTCAGGCTCGTCGTGGTTGGGGATGGGGAGGATAGGAGAACGTTTGAGGAGATGTGCAGGAAGAGAGGAGTTAATGCGGAGTTCACAGGAAGGGTTAAGAGGAGGGAGGTTGTCAGGAGAATTTCGAGAGCTAGAGTTCTCGTTCTCCCATCTTTCTCCCGCCTTGAGGCCTTCGGAATAGTCTTGCTCGAAGCGATGGCGTGCGAAACGCCAGTAGTAGCTTCGAACGTTCCGGGGGTTGGAGAAATAGCTTCGAAAGCCGGATTCGTTTTTAGTGACGTTAAAGAACTCGTTTCAGCTATCGTAGAGATCGTGGAAAACGATGCGTTGATGAGGAAACTTGGCAGGAGAGGAAGGAAGCTCGTAGAGGAGAAGTACAGTTGGGATACAGTTTCGAAGAGGATAGCAAAAGTTTACGAGAGGTGTATTTGAATGCGGAGAGTAGCTGTTATAGTGCCGGTAGCTCCCTTCGAGCCCGAAAGAGTGGTCGTCGAGTCTGTGGAGTGGCTAAAAGGGCTCGACTACTCTGAATGCGAAGTCAGGATACTATATGTCATAGACAGGAAGGGAGATGACGACAGGAGGGCTGAGAAAGTTAGGGAACTTGGAGTTCAAGTGCTTGAGAGGAAGACGGCGAGGGGAAAAAGGGCCGGAGCAATAAACGACGGCCTGGAATTTCTGAAGGAGTTCAATCCCGACTACGTCGCAATATTCGACGTGGACAGCAGGCCGGAGAAGAACTTCGTGGTGGAGAACATAAAGACGCTCGAGAGTGACAAAAAAGCGTACCTCTCCTCCTCGCCCCGAAGAGTCTCTAATCCCGTTAACCTCGTCAGCAAGACTGTTGAGGTGGAGTATCACCTGCTTAACTACCTGATAAAGAAGAACGGCTACAAGCAGTTCAACGGACTCATTGGTATTCTGAGAGCGAAGTTCCTCTACGAGCACAAGCTCAGCGAGGACGTGATAACTGAGGACGCTGACTTCTCTACAAGAATGCACGCTCTTGGCTTCAGAGCTCTTTACTGCGAAAAGTCGCTCGTTTACGAGCAATCGCCTCTTAGCTGGACTGATCTCTACAACCAGAGGAAACGCTGGTATTACGGCGGGCTTCAGCTCTGGCGTTACAGAAAGCTCGTAAGCAAGAGCAAAAACAGGAAATTCAAGTACTCGTGGTATATGGCCCTCACTCTAACGTACCTCCCAGCTCTGATGCTACCCTTTCTTCTTGTTCTTGGCCCCTTGTTGATACTCGCAAAATTCAGAAACGTTAAAAAGCTGATAGCAGTTCCGGGATTTGCTGTCCACTCTCTGGTTCTGCAGCTCGCTGCAATATCAGCTCTAATCAGCTTCCTGCGAAAGAGAGGCGTGGAGTGGAAAGCGGCAAGGAGGGCATAGGATGCCAGAGGACTCCTACAGTCGCAGCTCGATCAGAAAGAAGGCACTACTCGGAATACTGATAAGCGTCGTTGCTCTCGTCATAATATTTCACGCCACCGAAACTAAGGTTACGTGGAGGGCAATCCTGAAGGCGAACGTTTACCTTCTTCTCGTAGCCTTTTTACTCCAGTTCCTGTTCTGGTTTTTCTGGGCTCTGAGAATTCAGTATCTCGTTTATTACGTCGGAAAGAAAGTCTCTCTAAGCTATGCGGTGGAGGTAACTCTTGCGAGCGGCTTTCTTGCAGCGATAACTCCCTCCTCTGCCGGAGGTGAACCTCTTAGAGTCAAGATGCTGTACGACGCTGGAGTTGGGGCTGGAGAGTCAACGGCAGTTGTGTTGGTTGAAAGGCTGCTCGATGCAATATTTTTCTCAGTAGCACTCCCCCTCTTCGTAGTTCTGACTGGTTTTTCCATGAAGCTCGGAATGGAAGTTGGAGGAATCTTTGCCGTCTCCCTTTCCGGCTTTCTCGTTTTCCTCTGGCTCCTCATCAAAAGGCCAGAAAGGCTCGAGAGCTTGGCCGGATGGATTGAGAGGCTCGTCGCAAAGTTCAGCAGAAAGAGGGCTGAAGGCCTCGCTGAAAAACTGAAGGAAGAGCTGATAGCTTTTAGAGATGCTCTAATAATGCTCGCGAGAAATCCGAGGTGTGCTTTCATAGCTCTCTGCATAACAGTAATGATATGGATGCCCGAGTTTTTGATACCCTCAGCGATACTCGCGGCATTCGGGTGTAAGCCATACTTCCTATATTCGATAACAGCTCAGCTCCTTCTCGTTGTCATATCTCTTCTCCCTCTCACGCCGGGGGCGAGCGGTATAGCGGAGTTCGGTATGGGCTACCTCTACTCGAACTTCGTTCCCCAGCACATAATAGGTATCCTCACAGCTCTCTGGAGATTCATAACTTACTACCTGAACCTCATAGCTGGATTCTTTGTTATAAAGAGGAGGTACATAGACGAGGTCCGGTCTTGAGTTGGTCAATGCTAACCAGAATCGATCGATAATATTAATTAATGATCGTAACATACGCTACCTCATGACAAAGGCTCTGCTCGTTTCGTCCATAGAGGGTTACTCCGGGAAGAGTGGGATAATAATAGCTCTCGGCCTTTTGCTGAAGAAGAGGGGTTTTAAAGTCGGCTACTTCAAGCCCTTCGGTGCGAGAACAGCCTACCTCGAGAGTGAGGATAGGGTTATAGATGAGGACGCTTACAGCACGGCAGAAGTCCTTGGAGTTCACGACAGCATGGATGACATCTGCCCCGTTATTCTCGACATGCCCTACATCGAGTTCATATCTCAGAGCGAGGCTGAGGACATAAAAGGCAGGGTTAAGAGGGCTTTCTCTAGGGTCTGCGAGGGGAAAGATGTTGTTCTTATTGAGGGGTCAATAAACTATATCACTGGAAGAACTGTTGGGTTGTGTGATGTTAGCGTTGCCGAAATGTGTAACGCTGAGCTACTTATGGTAGCTAAGTACACTTCAGACTTCGTGCTCGATGGATTGCTTGCTGCCAAGGAGGTTTTCGGAGAGAGGCTGAGGATGGTCATATTCAACCAGCTCGGCGGTTACAAGAGAGCGTACGTGCAGAGCGTTGCTGAGAAAGTTCTAAAGTCGAACGGAATGGAGCTGCTCGGCATAATTCCAAGAGACACGATGCTTGGAGGTTTGCTCGTAAGCGAGATCGCTGAGGCTTTAAACGCTGAGTACATTGTCGAGCCGAAGAGGGATAGAATCGTGGAGGAGATAATAATAGGAGCTATGTCCCCACAAGCAGCGGTCGAGCACTTCAAGGAGGCGAAGAACGCGATACTCGTCACTGGAGGAGATAGAGCTGATTTGCAGGTTGTGGCTCTTGAGATGCCGAGCATAAGGTGCATGCTCCTAACCGGAAACGTCAAACCGGCTGACATAGTCGTTGAGAGGGCTGAGGAGAACGACGTGCCGATACTGCTCGTCGAAGATGATACACTTAAAGCAGTTGCGAAGCTTGAGGACATAATGGGCAAGGCGAGGATAAAGGGAGAGCTCAAGATAAGGAAAATGAAGTCTTTGCTCGAGAACTACGTCAACGTTGACAGGATAATAGAAGAGCTTGGCCTTGTTGAGGAAGAACAAGGTTGATAATTGCTGAATTATGGCCAGAGTCAGAGTGAGAGTTTACGCTAAGCTGAGGGAGCAGCTTGGATTTAAGGAAAAAACGGTCGAGGTGGACACACTTTCCGAGCTCATCCGTGATCTTGGAGTGTCTAACATCGTGATCGCTGTAAATAGCGAGCTTGTCGAAACTTCAAAAGCTTCGAGATTGAGGCTGGTGGATGGGGATATTATCGACCTCATGCCACCCTTCAGTGGTGGCTGACCTTATTCTTTTTTAAGCTTTGAAGCATCAACTTTTCGCATGTTAAACGTCTGAATCAATAATTGATAAATCGAGAGCCTTTAAACGAAATCTCAACCCGGAACGAATATTCTGGAAATAAAGGAGTAAAAAATGGCAAACTTTAAATATTTCCGAGACCCGGCTAATTGAGAAGTTATAAAAAACACTAAGGGTGACCGCCATGGAGAAAACAGAGATTCTTGAAAGGATTAAAGAGGCAGAGCTCAAAGTTGAGCAGGACATCGAGGATGCCAAGAGGGAGGCAAAGCAGATCGTCCTCAATGCAAAAGAAGAGGCGAGAAAAATAATCGAGGAGGCTGAGAAAGAGGCAGAGAAGATCAAGGCAGAAATCCTTGAAAAGGCGAAGGCTGAAGTTGAGCAGGAGAAAGCGAAGATTAAGGAGCAGTGGATGCAGCAGATCTCTTCTGTTGAGAAGAGGGGGAAGGATAACGCTTGGAATGCTGCTGAATTTCTGTACAACGAGTTTGTAGGGATGGTGGAACATGCTTAAGCCGGTAAAGATGGTTAAGGTCTCGGTAGTGGGGCCAAAGGAGTACTTGGCCACTACCTCTGAGACCCTGCACAGAGCTTACGCTCTGCACATCGAGGATCCGGCTGAAGATGAGTACTTCAAGCTTGGAGAACCGCTCGAAAAAGCCTCTACGGTTTCAAAGTACCTCGTCCTGCTCAGGAGCTACATTTCTCACCTTAAGGTAGATCCCGACAAAATTTTCCCGAGTAGAAAGTACAGAGTAAGCGAGATAGAGTCCCAGATACAACAGAAGCTCGACGAGTTCCAGCAGGAGATCGGGACGAGAATCGACAAGCTGAAAACGCTCACTGACAGACTCAAATCTATTGAGGAGGAACTGAAGGCTCTTGAACCGCTCAAAACTCTTGGCCTTTCTCCGAAACTTTTAAAAGGCTACAAACACCTCCGATGTTTTGTAGGGCTGGTTAGGGACGACCCAACTGACAAACTAAGGGAGGTAACCTCCGATTTTGAGATATTCATCAAGGAGTACGAGAAGGAGTATGTCGTAGCTATTTTCGTCAGGAAGGCTGTTGAGGAGGAAGTTTACGCAGTTCTGCAGGAGTTCTCCTATAGAGAACTGCCAGTTCCGGATGTTGACAGCGTTGAGGAGAGAATAAAGGAGCTACTGGACGAGAAGGCAAAGGTTCAGGACGAGATCGAGAGAGTTGAGAAGGAGCTTGAAGACATCAAAGCTAAAGAGGTCGAGTTCATGCTTGCAATGGAGGAGTACCTGAGCATAGAACTCGAGAAAGCAGAACTTCCGCTGAGAACACTCGTTTCGAAGTATGCGTTCATGATCGTTGGCTACGTACCTGCGAAGGACTTCGACAGAGTAAAGAGAGAGGTGGAGTCGAAGACTGAAGGAAAGGTGATGGTCGAGCAGGTCGAGGATGAGGAGTTCAACCCACCAACGATGCTCAAGAACCCTGCTGGAGTGAGAAACTTCGAGCTCCTAACTACGACTTTCGGAATTCCGAAGTACCATGAGATCGATCCAACTCTCTTCATGTCAATATTCTTCCCGATATTCTTTGGAATGATGCTCGGTGATGTCGGTTATGGTCTCGCTGTCCTCGCACTTGCTCTGTTCCTCAAAGGAGTTTACAAGACGGAGGGCTGGCAGAGGCTGTTGAATATCCTTGTATACTCCGGAATTTCGACCATTGTCTTCGGACTGATATACGGTGAGTTCTTTGGAGCAGAAATCTTTGGGCCTGAGAGTATCTTTGGACTCAAGAACATCATGCCTCTGTTCCCGAGAGCTGGCAGCGGAGAAATGGCTGAAATAGCAGCCTACGACGTGAAATTCCTACTGTTGATAACGCTGTTCATAGGTCTCGCGATGATAATCTTCGGTTTCGTGCTCGGTTTCATAAACGTGTACAGGGAGCACGGCTTCAAGGAAGCTCTTCTCGAGAAAGGAACTTGGATTTTCGGTATGCTTGGTCTCGGTTTTGCGATCGTCGGTTTCACGTACAACCTTGGCGTCTACCATCAGATAGCGTACTACACCTTCCATATGCATAACGTAAACCCACACTTCACCAAGCAACCATCTCTTCCGCTGCCAATAACGCCGGGATGGCAGAACGGAGTTAATGTGTTCTACGTAATTGCTCTGCCTCTCGTAGTGATCTGGCTGATAATGCTTCTGATGCACGAGATTCCAAAGATGGGAGGAATTGGAGCCGTTATGGGTCTCGAGTTGCTGACATACTTCGGTCAGGTACTCAGCTTCGCTCGAATTCTGGCTATTGGTCTATCGTCAGTCTACATAGCTTTCGTTGCGAACTTCATGGGCGGCATGATAATGAAGAAGGGTGGAGCTCTGATAATAGCAGGGATTCTCGTGATGCTGATATTCCACGGAATAAACTATCTGCTAGGTATCCTCGATCCAGGTCTGCAGTCCCTTCGATTGCACTACGTTGAGTTCTTCACGAAGTTCTTCGAGGGTGGTGGTAGGCTCTTCAGGCCCTTCGGCAGGGTGAAGAGGTTTTTGGAGGATGAATAAAAATTTGAAAAAGGAGGTGAATATAAATGGTGTTGGATATAGCGAAAGGTTTGATCGCAATCGGTGCTGGTCTCGCTGTCGGACT
>JAMOMT010000129.1 GCA_027066965.1 Archaeoglobaceae archaeon | reverse complement strand
AGTTCTCCGGTTGTCCGAATGATTGTGTAGCTGCTAAGGCGAGGGCTGACTGTGCTGTCATTGGAACCTGGAGGGACGAGATTCAGATTGACCAGGAAGCAGTCAAGGAGTACGCAGAGTGGATGGATATCGAAGAGGAAGTCGTAAAGCTCTGTCCGACCGGTGCTATAAGCTACGACCCCGAGAAGAAGGAGATTAAGATAGACAACTCGAACTGTGTGAGGTGCATGCACTGTATAAACAAGATGCCTAAAGCTCTCAAGCCGGGTAAGGAGAGAGGAGCTACAATCCTCATCGGTGCTAAGGCACCGTTCGTCGAGGGAGCCATCATCGGGTGGGTTGCAGTGCCGTTCATTCCGGCAGACGAACTCTTCGACAGACTCTGCGAGATGGCAGAGAAGATCTGGGAGTGGTGGGACGACATAGGTAAGTTCAGAGAGAGAGTCGGAGAGCTCATCTGGAGAAGGGGTATTGGAGAGTTCCTGAATGTCATCGGACAGGAGGCAGATGTCAGGATGATCAAGCACCCGAGAACGAACCCGTTCATGTTCTTCAAGGAGGAGGAGCTTGTACCGTCCGAGGTTGTTAAGAAGCTTAAGGAGAGGGGTATGAAGTGGAGATCGTTTGAATACGAGGCGGAGGAGATATAAATGCAGCAGAAGGAGAAGCCCCCCTGGTGGAAGACTGATTTTGGTCCACCTTACTTCAAGGACCTGATGCACCCCGTACTCAAGAAGAACTACGGCAAGTGGGCGTACCACGAGGTTATAAGGCCCGGAGTCATAAAGAGAGTGGCTGAGAGTGGAGATGTCGTTTACGTTGTCAGATTTGGAACTCCGAGGCTTGTAAGCATTTACACTGTTAGGGACCTCTGCGACATCGCGGACAAGTACTGTGATGGCTACCTCAGGTGGACGAGCAGGCACAACGTCGAGTTTATACTCACCGACGAGAGCAAGATCGATGACCTCATAAAGGAGGTTCAGGAGAAGACTGGCTTTCCGTGCGGAGGTACTTGGGACACTCCGAGGGGTAAGTACGGGCTCACGAACATCATTCACACCCAGGGATGGATCCACTGCCACACCCCAGCTATCGATGCTTCCGGTATCGTCAAGGCTATTATGGACGAACTCTACGAGTACTTCGTTGACATGAAACTGCCCGGTCTCTGCAGGATCTCCCTCGCCTGCTGCGCGAACATGTGTGGAGCTGTCCACGCCTCGGACATCTCCATAGTCGGTATCCACAGAACCCCGCCGCTCGTTGACGACGACGCCGTCAGAAGGATGTGTGAGCTGCCATCGACAGCTGCTGCCTGCCCGACTGCCGCCATAAGGATAAAGGCCAAGGAGAAGACTGTCGAGGTTGATGGAGAGAAGTGTATGTACTGTGGTAACTGTTACACTATGTGTCCGGGTATGCCTCTCTTTGATCCGGAGAACGACGGAGCTGCAATACTGTGTGCTGGTAAGGTGTCCGATGCAAGGCACCCACCAGAACTCTCCAAGGTCGTTGTGCCCTGGGTGCCTAACGAGCCTCCAAGGTGGCCGACCCTTGTTGAGCATATAAAGAAGATCTTCATGGCCTGGGCGAACAACGCCAAGAAGCACGAGAGGATGGTGGAGTTCATAGAGAGGATTGGCTGGGAGAGATTCTTTGACCTGGCTGGACTTGAGTTCTCCTGGCACCTCATAGATGACTTCAGGGTACCGCCGTTCATGTACGCCTCGTACAGGGTTGGAACGCAGTTCAGGTGGTAAAGGTATATATTCAAGGGATCAGAGAATTATATCTGGTGGTACATATGTCCGAAATTACATATACGGAAGAAGAGAAACAGAAAGTCCTCGAGAAACTCGACCAGAAGCTCTGGAAAATAAAGGACCTTGCAAAGGTTCTTAGGCTGAACAAGAAGGTCGTGCAGAAGATAGTCATGGATTTGATCGATGAGGGTAAGGCAGCCTACTGGTCCTCCGGTTCGACGACCTACTACGCAACACCTAGGTACATCGAGGAGTACGAGAGAAGGAGGGCTGAGGGTTAAACCTCTAGGTTTTCCTTTTGTTTTTTGTTTTTTCGAAACACGCGAATCAAAAAGTTTAAATCCGGGTTGTGTTTGTGTGTTTGGAGGTGATGTGAATGGTGAACATAGTTGTTGATCACGACAAGTGCGATGGGTGTGGCGAGTGCATATCTGTTTGCCCTGAGGACGTTTTCGAGCTGAACGATGAAGGAAAAGCCGTGCCCGTAAACATGGAGAACTGTTCTGTTTGCTGCTCATGCGTTGAGAGCTGTCCTAACGGGGCAATCACTCACGACGAGTGTTAACTACTCAATCATTTTTTCTTTTGTCTCTGTCTTCTCTTCGTTTTGTTTTTTTGCGATTTTACAACTTTACAGCTTCCTCTGATTTCTGTCAAATCTTTAAGGCCCGTAGAAGATGCAAAAATTATTTACGTTCTAACCCGAACTTCCCGGCCATGAAAAAAGCTCTGATTCCGATGGTTGTTGCGTTTGCACTGTTTACCTACGGCTCTTACGTCGGCTTGGTCGTTCTTCCACCTGCCGTGGAGCCGATACTGCACAACAACTACAGAATTCTTTTCTTCCACCTACCATCGGCTATAACGGCTTATACGGCGTTCACGGTCACTCTAGTTACTTCCGTGACCTACCTCATTAAGAGGGACGAGAAGTACGACATTGTTTCGGTCTCTTCTGCAAAAGCTGGATTTTTCATGATAACTGCTGCACTCATAAGTGGTTCCATATGGGCCAAGGCTGCCTGGGGAGCTTACTGGAACTGGGATCCGAGAGAAACGACTGTTTTGATTCTATGGGCTGCTTACTCCGCCTACTTTGCAATAAGAGCGTCGATAGATGAACCGTCCGAGAAGGCTAAGGTATCCTCAGTCCTCGCGATACTATGCTATGCGACGATACCCCTTAGCTACCTGTCGACGAAACTCTTTTTCTCCCTGCATCCCACGACGAGCTCCCTTCAGATAGGCTTCAATGTTGGAAGAGCTCTTGGCCCTATGATTCTGGCGTTCTTGCTGATGTACGCGTCCTTTATGATCGTTGACGTTAGACTTTCCGAAATTGAAAGAGAACTGGAGGTGGGATATTGAGCGACTTCGTGGCAGTTTTCGAGGCTGTGATGGTGGTTATGGGTTTGGTGTTTCTGATGTTCCTTACTACGCTCAAGAAGGCCGTGGATATAGAAAAAAGGTTGAAGCTTTGACTGAATACCAGAGGATGACTGAAAGTTGAAAAAGACAAAGATTCGAGAGAAGTGAGATGGAGATGAGACGTTGCCCCTCTCCACGAGGCCGACTGCTAGGGATGTCAAGGAGTGCCTGTTTGCTCTATTTCTCTGCACAGTCGGAGACCTCATTACCGGCCTCGTTATGGGGCACTCCTCGTCGATTTTTCTGCTCGTTCCAGCTCTAATAATCCTCATTCCACCGAGTGCGGGTTTGAGGGGTAACGTCTTCTCTTCCCTCGGCTCGAGGCTGAGCTCTTACCTCCACACGGGTCGCCTCTCCCCATCTTTCAGACCTAACCCTCTGCTGAACGACAATGTCCTCTCATCTTTGCTACTCCTGATGTTGTTCGGAGTTGTGGACGGAGTGGCAGCTTCTGCGATAGCTTACTTCCTCGGAATAAACAAGAACTTCCTGCTTACGACCGTTAATCTGATACTCGTTGCTGAGATAACGGCTTTCGTTTCTGCTGGGATCTTAATTCCTGCAACCGTTTTGCTCGCGGTCGGAAGTTTCAGGTGGGGCTGGAATCCTGACCACACTACGATCCCGATAGTAACTCTCTTTGGAGACATGATAACACTGCCTGTTCTTTTTGCCGCAACTCTGTTCGTCGTAAAAACGAACTTTCACGAAAAAACAATAGCACTTTTCGCCATAGCGGTCGCGTTCGCCTTCCTCCTGACGAGTGTAAACTCAGACGTCAGCAGGAAAATAGTCCTCGAAAGCATGCCAATACTCGCAATATGCGTCGCCCTCGACTTCGGTTCGGGAACTATATTAGGAGATAAGCTTGACAAGTTCATAGCAACTGCTGGACTTCTCACTCTCGTTCCAGCGTTTCTTGAGGACGGAGGAGCCATGGGCGGAATTCTTGCAGCCCGCTTCTCCTCCCTCCTTCACCTTGGACTTCTTGAACCAAAGGTAAAGCCGGATAGAGATGTCTTCTACACTTTTGCCGTCATGCACGCTGTCGCGGCTTTCATGTTTACGATGGTGGGAGTTTTCGGCTACATAGTGAATATTCTTCTACATATACCGACCATTTCCCTGTCGAGGATGGTTCTTGTAACTCTCGTTGCTGGGCAGCTGATAATGTTCATAATAGATGCCATGGCCTACTACTTTTCCATCTTGTCGTTCAAGAAGGGCATCGACCCGGACAATGTCGGGATACCAATAATAGCATCGTTTATGGACGTTGCGGGAACAGCATGCTACGTGTTCGCTCTCAGGGTACTAGGAGTTATCTGAAGTCAAAGGTGATCTTAATGAAGGCGATTTCATTGATCTCGGCTGGAATAGACTCTCCCGTTTCGAGCTACCTGATGATGAAAAAGTGTGAGCTAATGTTTCTCCACTTTGACGGGGGTAGAGTTAAAGACGTCTTGGAAATACTCGAAGTTCTTAGAGCTTATAGCTCCCAGAAAAGGCTTGTACTCATTGTAGTTGACCACGATTGTTTCATAAAAGAGCTGAGAAAGCTCGATTTTCCAGAAAGTCAGACATGCGTTTATTGCAAGACCTCAATGCTCCTCTTCGCCGAAAGGATGTGCAAAGAGTTCGAATGCGAGGCGATAGTTACGGGCGACTCTCTCGGACAAGTGGCGAGTCAGACGCTGCTCAACATGAAAGCTGAGGAATCCCTGCTTGAGTTTCCCGTGATAAGACCGCTGATAGGGCTGGACAAGGTGGAGATAGTGGAGGTTGCGAGGAGGATAGGTACTTACGAGATATCGACGAGGAGTAAGGAAAGCTGTCCTTATGCTCCCAGACACCCAGTCACGAGAGGATGTGAGGTTCTGGGGGAAGTAAAAAACATCGTGGACTCGGTCGAGTATGAAGTGTTGGAGCTGCCCGAGCCTGAAACGCTCCGTATCTAAATTCCGGATGCTGGACGGAAGGTAAGAGCTAAATTTAAATAGCCAGCCCTTTTTTCCCACGTTAGGAGGTGATCAGAAATGGCAGAGGAGCGTGTGGTCTACGTAGGAAACAAGCCTGTGATGAACTATGTGCTCGCCGTTCTAACTCAGTTCAACGAGGGAGCGAGCGAGGTAGTTATAAAGGCGAGAGGTAAAGCTATTAGCAGGGCTGTCGATGTAGCAGAAATAGTCAGAAACAGGTTCATGCCAAATGTCGATGTCAAGGACATCAAGATCGACACTGAAGAGCTCGTTTCCGAGGGTAGGAGTGTTAACGTATCCACGATCGAGATAGTGCTTGTGAAGAAGGAGTAAAGCAATTAGAATTTTAATTTTATTTTAAAATTTTAAATTTTCTGCCACTTTTCTGAGGGCTTCTTCAGCAGCTCTTTCTGCCCTTTCGTAAACTTCGAGCAACTTCTTTCCGTCTTCAGTCAGGGTCATTTTCCCTCCTTCCCTTCCCCCTCTCTCCCTTTTGACGACCTTCATTCCGCTTGCACTCTCCATCCTGTTTATATACATCCAAGCAAACCTGTAGGACATTCCGAGTTCCCTTGCAGCCTTAGAGAGCGAGGAGTGTTTTTCTATGGCTCTCAGTATTTCCGCTCCACCCTTTCCTATAACGGGCTTCCCGTCCTTTTCCACCCACACTCTCAGCTTTAGGTCGAACCCCATTTTTCCACCTCTTATTCCATCTCCGCGCTGTCCAATATTTAGTCTATCTTTAGTCTATCGGCTCCGCTCTACCGGATGACGGCTTCTCTACTTGCTCCATCCTCTTCTCTCCAGAAGACAAACCTCAGCGCGGAGAATATCAACAGCGTGAGTAGAATCAGCAGAACCGCTATGGGTTCAGCTGCATTCAGTCCTTCGCTCAGGTACCTGTCGTATATCAGGGTTGAGGCTACGAGCGGGTAGTAAGCTATGACGACTATTGCTCCGAACTCGCTCACTGCTCTCGCCCAGGCAACTATTGCCCCAGCAGCTATGTTTCTGGCTGAGAGTGGGAGCGTTACTGAGAGAAAGGCCTTCGAATGAGACGCTCCGAGAGTTCTTGCAACTGCTTCGAGCCTTCTGTCGACTTTTGCGAAACCTTCTCTTGCGTTGTTCAGAAATATGGGAAATGATACGAAAAGCATTGCTGCAACCACTCCAGGAAAAGCGTCTACGAAGTTTACTGGTGAGAACTTGCCAACTATCCCAGAGCTCCCGAGGACTGAGAGGAGAGCTATGCCTGCAACTGTGTGCGGTACGACTGCGGGTAAGTCCATGAAGCTTTCGACTGCCCTCTTTCCCGGGAACTCGTACCTCGCGAGTACGTATGCGAGGGGCACGCCGAGAACGACCGATACGATTGTGGAGGTAAGTGCGGCTGCGTAAGTTAGGACGATGACCCCCCAAACGTCGTGGCTCGTTAGAGTCTTTAGAAACATCCTGTAATCGGGAATTTGAGTACTTATTAGGACGAGTATCGGGAGAGTTATGGTTAGTACGGTAACTGACGATACTGCGAAAAGAAAAATTTTGAAATATGAATTAAATCTGAATTTCGACATGTTTTTCACCGCTGTAGTGTCTTTCAGCTCATGGGTTTTACGAGTGGTTTTAAAGCGTCTGGCAGATTGTTGTAGTTATCGACCAGAGCTGGAGTTATCGGATCCTGCCCCAGCTTTTTGAACACCTGTGGGTTCTTGAGGATCGTTTCCACGAACTTAACTGCGAGCTCCCTGTGAGGTGCATTTTTTGGAATCGTTAGACCGTAAACTATAGGCTTACCCCTCACAGCCTTTCCATTCGCGAGAACGACTTCTACTTTGGCGTAGTAGCTTTCGTATTTTTTGTCTCCGAGGTTTATTTGGGGAGGTAGCTCCAAGTATCTGAACCCGAACTGCTTAGCCACACTCTTGTAGAGGAACACGTAATCGACATCTCCGCTCTGGAGGAGGCTTATTAGAGACATCTCCATGCTCCTCATCTTTATCTTGCTCGTGTTTACTTTGAGCTGGGTAGTTGGCGGCATCTTTAGCACGTAAGTCCCGTTCTCGTACACGAATTTCATGTTGCTGTTGTCTTCAACGAGCTTCTTGTAAATCGGCTGGTGGTAGTACAGGCTCGCGAGTTCCATGACCATCTGGGCTCTGTAACCGCAGGGATCATCGTTCGGGTTGGAGAAGCCAATCCTAACGTCTGGTCTCTCAAGTATCTTGTACCAATTTGAGGAGCTTATCTCGTTTGCGTACCTGCTTTTGTTCGTGTAAACAATGACGAGCTCGTTCCTCGCGAATAGAATCGTCCAGTTCGCATACTCGGGGTACATCATCTTTGGAATCAGGGAGTAGTCCGCAGAGGCGACGACATCAGCTTTTCTATGCAAGTCTATGACCTTCCTTATAGTGGCGGCACTTCCAGCTGCTTCGCAGTACACCTTTACCCCGTACTTTTGTTCAAACATCTCTGCGAATGTCTGCATCGGCTTCGTTAAGCTTCCAGCGTGAAAGACTACCAGATTTTCTTCTTGTCCACTCTGCGCCTCACTTGCTTGGTTCGTTTGATTCGCCTGAGCTGTTTGGGTTTGAGTTTTGTGCGTCTGAGCGCACCCTGCAAAAACGCATGCCAGTAGTACAATCAGAAACAGGGCAACCTTCAACGTTGCTTTTTTCGAGCTCATAGGCATCACCGTTGTGCATGACAAATCATAACGAATTTAACATTTTCGACCGCTTTAAAGTTTTGGTATTCAGTAACTTCTATATACTCTCCTTATTCTGCCAGGTTTAACTCACTTAAAGTGTTTGACAAAAAATGGCACGGAGGGTGTGGAATGGGATTGAGTGCTGGAGCTTGGGCTTTGCTACTTGTGCCGACGTTTCTGGCAATAATCGTGATGCTCGTTTACGGGTTCTGGGACAGAATAACGGGCAAGGAGTACTATGTGGACGAAGATGTCCTGGGCTACGACGAAAAAATGCTGTGAGGTGGTATCGTGGAGGGTGTGCTTGCAGGAATACTGGTTTACTTGGTCATTCTGATGGCCATAGGTATATGGGCCAACCGATATACCGAGAACGAGGACCAGTACTTCGTCGGAGGGAGGAAAGTAGCCATACTCGCAGCAGCTCTAAGCGACAAGGCAAGCGATTTCAGCGGATGGTTGATGCTTGGTTACCCTGGACAGGCTTTCAAAGCTGGACTCGGAGCTTTTTGGGCTGCGATAGGTTGCCTCTTTGGAACTCTTGCTGACTACGTCTTCATAGGCCCGAGGCTCAGAATATACACGGGTAAATTTAGAGCAATAACGGTTCCGGACTACCTCGAGGCGAGGTTGAGGGATAACACGAAGCTTATAAGGATTCTTGGAGCCCTCATAATCCTCGTCTTCATGACTGTCTACGTTTCAGCTCAGTATGCTGCTGGAGGAAAGGCTCTTGCCCAGGCATTCGGCATAAGTGTGGACGAGGGTATAATAATAACAGCTGTTGTCGTCATGGTATACGTTCTCATGGGTGGTTTCTTCGCAGTTGTCTGGACTGATGTCGTTCAGGCGATGTTCATGCTCGCCACGCTCATAGTCATGCCCATACTTGCCATAAACGCTGTAGGCGGCTTCGACAAAGCTACCGCAATAATGGCTTCGTGCTCCCCAGCACACCTCGACCCGTTCGGAGGAAAGACTGGTTTCGCTGCGATCG
>JAMOMT010000128.1 GCA_027066965.1 Archaeoglobaceae archaeon | reverse complement strand
CCTTCTCCGGAGTAGGTAACGCTCAAGTTTAGGATCTTGTTCAATCCTTGTTCGGTTGCGTTCCACTCGTTGCCGTAGTAGCTATCGAGAGCATTCTTGTCCTGCCACCTCACGAGCAACGGCCCGGAGGTTGACGGAGAGGGGATAGCTCTGACCGTTACGTTGTAAGAAACGTTTCCGTAGGGGGTGGAGAAAGTTACCCTACCACTTCCCGGGTTTTTGGCTATGAAGTTTACGATCGCCTTTCCATCGTATCCGGTTTTCAGTTCGGATGGGTGGACCTCACCTATTCCTCCGCTCACGCTCACCTTAACGTCAACTCCACTAAGAGGCTGGAAGTACTCGTTAACGACTTCTAAGCCGAAGCTCCTAGCCTCTCCCTGAGTCAAGGTAGCACTGCTGTCTCCAAGTAGAAACACTCTTCCTCCTCCGCTTTCAGTACTTTGGTTTACTTCCGTTACGCCGTACTCTACTCTGTATATCCTGAAGTTTAGCGTCGCGTAGCCGACTTCGAAACTAACAACACTCCCGCTAACGTTGGCACCGTACTTCTTCCAGTAGTCGGGATAAAAGCTGTTGAAACTGATTCTTACATTTCTTGCCTCGACACTCCCAGAGGAGATGGGAACTAGGACTAGGTTTTGGGGTGAGTTTGATGAAACGGAGAACTCCCTCCCTTCCATCCCGACGATGTTGATTACTCCGGGCATAACAATCCTCTGCTGAACAATAGGTATGATCGCTTTTCCAGCTTCCTTGAAAAGAGCCGTGCACTCGTAAGTGAGCTTTTCCTTGGGGTAGTAGTAGAACCCAGGAGTCAGGTTTATCCTCTTCGTTACAACTGTCATGCTCTCGTTTTCGATGCTACCATTTGGGAGGATAGCCTGAAAGGACAAGTTTACGCTCACGTTCTTCACGTCGAGGGTGTAGGATGCTGAAGAGGGGGTTAGGAGGAAAAGGTAGTTCGGGTAGCTGACGCTCGGTAGCTCCACCTCTATAGCTTTTCCGGAAACGGACTCTGATGCAACTTCAGAAAGCTTCGACACATAATTTTTCATCACCTCTGCCTCGTACTTCTCGCAGATTTTTGGCACCTCGAGAGTCTGGACTACGCTGAGGAAAAGCATCGAAATCATCATGAGCAGTATGAATCCAACGAGCACAGAGACTCCTCTGTCGTTCTTCGATAGTTTCATCGTAAGCTTATTTGTATTCATGTGTTATCAACCCTGTGTTATTATCATGGTCATTATTTTCTCGGAAGCTTTATTAGTGTTCTGCAGTTTAGACATTAATAGCATGATGAGAAACGCATCCCAGGAATTAAACCTTGGTTCGGCGAACTCGAAACTGAGTTCTAGCCTCTCAAATCTTCCCGATTACTACGTAAAACTCGTCGAGCTGATCGAGGGCGGGAAGGTAGTCGATCTGAATGTCAGGTGCGAGACCGAGGTCAGGAACGAGGAGAAAGTCTTGGAAACGTACTGGATAGTGCCCCACCTCTCCCAGGCCTGCATAGTCGTAAATCAGGAAACTGGAAGAAAGAGATACCTCCTCCTCGAGCCGGTTGTTAGCGAGGAAGAAGAGAACTTAGTCAACGTGTTTTACAGAGATATGAAAAAGCTCCTCGCTTTCTCAAGCTTGGAAAGGCCAGAGGGAGCGAGAAAGAAGGTCTCTCTCATATTCGATTGTTTCGAAAGGCTAACTAGGGAACACTCGGTGGAGATGAAGGACACTCTCAAGTACAAGATCCTCTACTACCTCTTCCGCGACTTCGTGGGTTTTGGGGTTATAGACGGACTCATGAACGACCCGAACCTCGAGGACATTTCCTGCGATGGATACGACATCCCCGTTTACGTTTTTCACAGGAAACATGGAAGCATGGCGACGAACGTTAAGTTGGAATCCTCTCAGCTTGACAACTTCGTGCTCATCCTTTGCCAGAAAGCGGGAAAGTTCGTTTCTCATGCCAACCCGCTCGTCGACGCAACTCTACCCGATGGCAGCAGGTTGCAGGTAACTTACGGCACGGAGGTAACTCCGAGAGGAACTTCATTCACGATAAGGAAGTTCAGGGCGAGCCCCTACACTCCCGTCGATCTGATGAGAAGTGGAACTATGAGTGCCGAGATGCTCGCTTACTTCTGGCTGCTCGTTGAAAACAAGATGAACTTCATGGTAATAGGAGAGACCGCGAGCGGTAAGACTACGACTCTCAACGCTTTGATGATGTTCATACCCCCCGACGCTAAAGTGGTGTCAATAGAGGACACGAGGGAGATAGCCCTGTTCCACGAGAACTGGATAGCCGAGGTGACCAAGGTGGGCTTCGCCGGAGAGGGGGGTATAACCATGTACGACCTGCTGAAGGCAGCTTTAAGGCAGAGGCCCGACTACATAATCGTCGGTGAAGTGAGGGGAAGGGAGGCTCAAACGCTGTTTCAGGCCATGAGCACAGGACATGCTGCCTACGCAACATTGCACGCAGGAAACGTGAGCCAGCTCGTTTACAGGCTTGAGAACGAACCTTTGAATGTCCCGAGGATAATGATTCAGTTTCTTGATGCGGTCATAGTCCAGTCTCTCTGGGCATCTGAGGGAGTCAGGAAGAGGCGGGTGCTCGAAGTTGACGAGATATTTGGGATAGATGCTGTTAGCAAGGAGATGCTCGTGAACCCCCTATTCAGGTGGGATCCTGTGTCCGACAGCTTTTCTCAGGAGTCCAATTCTAAGAAGATAGAGAAGATAGCGACCCTGCTTGGAAGAGACGCGTTCGATGTCGTAGAGGAGGTGAGGAGGAGAGCTGAGTACTTGAAACTCCTCGACAAAGCTGACGTAAGGGACTTTAGAGAGTTCGTTGAGGCCGTTCAGCAGTACTACAGCAATCCCGAGAGAGCACTGAAAAAGTACGGGCAGGAAGAGAGCGTGGGAGTGGAGGGCGGAGAAGAGGTTGGTGAGGAGGAGGGGATGGCCGATTGATAGAAAAGCTCCCCGTCCCCCAAGCACTCGTCAGGTTCTACTCCCGTAGAGCTCAGAAATACAGGGGGCTGGAAAGACAGATAGAAGGAGCAAGACTTTCGATGACTACACAGAGACTTCTTGCCATCTCCCTCTTCTACTCCTCTCTCACTTTCCTCACAATCTCTGCAGCCGAGATCGTCTTAGGCTACCTTCACAGAGAAACCATCCTTATTCTGGCAGAGGAAGTTGGGTTGAGGCTGCTCGACCTGATAAGCCGGCTCGGGGTGAGAATGGACTCGTACTTCCTCGAAAGCCTTGCAGTCAGGCTTTACTCGTACGGGAACCTAAAGGTAGGTCTGTTCGTAATCACTCTCTCCTGTCTCGTCGCTACACTCCTGATCGCGGGAATAGTCAGGATGCTTATACTTGCGTATCCCGAGATAGTCTGCTCTCGAAGGAGAGGTGAGATAGACGTCTATTTGCCTCACGCTGTCAACATGATGTACGGGATGGCAAGTGGGGGCATATCTGCATACGACATGGTGAAGGCAGTTGCTGAAGCGAAGTTCATGTTCGGAGAGCTCAGCAGGGAGTTCGAGACGATGGTCAACCTAGTTGAGCTCTTCGACGACGATCTAATAACAGCTATGAACTACGTCAGGGAAACCACTCCGAGCGAGGAACTCTCGAGCTTCCTCGACGACTTGATGTTCATCCTGAAGGGTGGAGGAAACTTGAGTTCCTATTTCGCGAGCAAGTCGAGAGACCTTCTACAGAAGGAGGAGGTAAGCTACTCAGGATACCTCGAGTTCCTGAGTTTGCTTACCGAGACTTACCTCTCTGTTTTCATACTGTTTCCGCTCTTTTTGCTGATCATACTCGTCGTTATGAAAGTTACAGGAGAGAACTTTCTGAGAGCGTATCTCTATGCCCTCTACGTGGCTTTACCAGTTTCAGGCGTCTTTTTCGTTTACCTGATAAAGTCCTCTCTCCCAGTAGCTCCGGCAAAGCTCGTGAAGGTGCGCTTAGGGGAGGAAAGAATACAGGTTAGGGTTGGAGACGTCGAGACTGCTTTTAGGATCAGGAAGTTCAGGAGGGCTCTGAGGAAAGCTGCCAAGGTTATGCTCTCTCCTTTCAGGAGCGAGATTTACGTGATCGACTTGAGGGTTATTTTCGCGTACGTCCTGATTTTTTCGGCAATTTCGAGCTACCTCGCTTACGAGCTCTCTCCAAAACTTCTCTTTCCCGTGGCAGCATCCTCTTTTGCGCTTCCTCTGATCGCGTTTTTCGAAGTCAGGGAGAGGAAGACGAGAAAGATGGAGTCAAGGATTCCGGAGATATTTAGGGAGCTCGCTCTCCTTAACGAAGCTGGACTCACGATAATAGAAAGCCTCAAGATACTCAGTAACCTCGACTTCGGAGAGCTAACGAGGGAGCTCAGGATTGTGAGGAGTAGAATGGAGTGGGGAGAGCCGGTGGCGAGAGCTTTCAGGCTCATGGAGGAGAGAGTAAGGAGCGAGATAATGGCGAAAGTTATTCCCGTATCTGTCAAGGTGCTGGAAGTCTCTCCGACGTTCAAGGACGCGTTTCACACCGTTTCTCACTTTGCAGAAGCTGAAGTAATGTTGAGGGAGAGGATAAGGAGTGGAATGTTTCTCTACGTTATAATTATTTATATGTCTATTTTAGTTTTTCTAGTGGTCGTTTACGTGCTGATACACAACATGTTCTCAGCTCTCAACCTATCCTCAAACCAGCATGTCGCTTTCGTAAATGTCCCCCTGCTGAAAGACGTTTTTTACAGAGTTGCAATTCTCGTAAGCCTGATTTCCGGAATAATCGCCGGAGTAATTGGTAACGGAAAGGTGCTGAGCGGGCTGAAGCACTCTTACTTCTTCCTCATGGCAACTTACTTCGTTTTCACCTACCTTCTGCACTGATGTTCTGAGCGCTTGGATAAAATGCTGGCAGATAGCAAATAATTTTAACAACCTCTCCCGCCTAAGGACGATGTTATCGCCGGTAGAAATCACGCTGATTAAGGCTCTTGAAAGGGGAAAGTATAGCGTTGATGAGGCAGCGAAAAAAGCCGGGATGAAAAGGGATGCTGTTCTCAAAGCCGCTCACCTGCTGCAGGAGAAAGGTTACGCTGAAGTCGTTACTGAGCTCAGAAGGAGGTACTTTCTAACCGAGGAGGGAAGAAGGTACCTAAAAGAGGGGCTGCCGGAGGAAAGGTTGACAAAACTGCTTGAGGAGGGCGTTGAGAATATAGACGCGCTGAAAGAGCTGATGGGAAAGGCTGAGTTCGGAATAGGGCTCGGATGGCTGAGAAAGAAGGGAGCAGTAAACATCGATGGGGGAAGGCTAAGGCTCGTTAAAAAACCAGTTTTCGAGGAGAAAGAGTGGCTCAAGGCAGTTGAAGAAGGAAAAGAGCTTGAGGAGGATAAGATCAGACAGCTGATGAAGAGGAAGCTCGTCGATTTTGACGAGAACAAGGACATATATGTGGTAATAAAGGAGGTGCCGAAGGCGGAGCTTAAAGCATACGTGGCCGATTTAACTCCAGAAATAATAAAGTCAGGAGAGTGGAAAGGCAGGGAGTTCCTGAAGTACGACATCACTATCCCATCGAAGGATGTGTTCGCAGCGAAGGTACATCCGTACGAGAGGATAATCAGGGAGTGCAGGAAGATATTTCTCGAGATGGGTTTCACGGAGATAAAGGGGAACTACGTCCAGCCGTCTTTTTGGAACTTCGACGCCCTCTTCCAGCCCCAGGACCACCCTGCGAGAGATATGCAGGACACGTTTTACCTTGATAGGTACGTCGATCTGAAAGAAGAGTTTGAGAAGGGTTACGTGGAGAGAGTCAAGGAAACGCACGAGAACGGATGGATCACGGGCTCTACGGGATGGGGAGGAAAGTGGGACGTAAACAGGGCGAGGCAGCTCGTTCTCAGAACGCATACAACGGCGATAACGATACACTACCTCGCTCAAAATCCTGAGCCTCCGGTGAAGGCTTTCTGCATAGACAGGGTTTACAGGAGAGAGACCATAGATGCAACTCACCTTCCAGAGTTCGACCAGCTTGAAGGAGTCGTTCTTGATAGAAATGTTGGATTCAGACACCTACTTGGTTTGCTAAAGGAGTTCTTTGCCAAGATGGGCTTCGAAGACGTGAGGTTCAGGCCGGGTTACTTCCCCTACACAGAGCCGAGTGTAGAACCGGAAGTTTACGTCGAGGGATTGGGCTGGGTCGAACTCGGAGGTGCAGGAGTATTCAGAAAGGAGGTTACCGAACCTCTTGGAATAAAAGGCAGAGTTCTGGCGTGGGGTCTCGGAATTGGAAGGCTCGCAATGCTCAGGCTCGGCATGAAGGATCTGAGGAGGCTTTACCTGCCTGACATCGGGTGGTTGAGGAAGATTCCAGCTATCAGGAGGTGATTCTCTTGCCAGTTGTCACACTTTACTGGGACGAACTCGAGAAACTCGTAGGAGTTGACAGGGATATGATACTCTCAAAGCTTCCCATGCTCGGATGCGACATAGAGAGAGTCGAAGAAGATCATATTGATGTTGAGTTTTTCCCCAACAGGCCTGATCTATACAGCGTCGAAGGTGTTGCGAGAGCTTTAAGGGGATTTCTTGGCATAGAGACTGGATACAAGGAGTACGAGGTTAAGCAGGCGGACTGGAAGATAATTGTGGACGAGAGCGTGTCAGAAGTTAGACCGAGGATATGCGGATGTGTTGTTAGAGGGTTAGAGATAACTGACGAGGTAATAAGGTCGCTGATGGAAGTTCAGGAGGATCTGCATTGGACCATAGGCAGGAACAGGAGAAAGATGGCCATAGGAGTTCACGACCTGAGCGTTCTCGAGTTTCCCCTCCGCTACACGACTGTGGATTCAAGCTTCTCCTTTGTTCCTCTCGACTTCGACGAGGAGATGAGCATAGCTGAGATATTCGAAAAACATCCTAAGGGCAAGGAATATTCCTTCATACTCGAAAAAGCCGAGAGGTATCCGATAATTCTCGACGCTAATGGTGAGGTCGTCTCCTTTCCTCCGATAATAAACGCTAACAGGACGAGGCTGACGGAAAAGACCTCCGATGTCTTCATAGATGTCACTGGCTTCGACAAAAACGTCGATAGAGCACTAAACATCCTTGCAACAATGCTGGCTGACAGAGGTGGAGTTGTGGAGGGAGTTGAGGTTATCTATCCAGACCACGTCGAGCAGACGCCGGATCTCTCTCCTACGAGGATGAGTGTTGACAGGGAAGAGATAGATGCCCTTATGGGCTTCTCCCTGAGCGAGGGGGAGATAATCTCTTCCCTTGAAAAGATGAGATTTGGCGTGAATGCGAGAGAAGGATACTTCGAAGTCCTGATTCCGCCTTATAGGGCTGACATAATGCATCCATGGGATGTAATAGAGGACATAGCGATAGGCTACGGCTACGACAGGATAAAGCCGGACTATCCGAGAACAGCCACGATAGGCAGGGCTCACAGCTGGAACGAAGTAAGGGAGATCGTGAAAGAGGTTATGATTGGGCTGGGTTACCTGGAGGTCATAACTTTCACGCTCACGAGCGAGAGAATACAGTACGATGCAATGAGGAGGGAGAGGCCGGAACCCTGGGAGGGCTACGTGCCAGTGATGCACCCCCTTACCGAGGAGCACACTATAGTGAGGACAGACATTCTGCCTAAGCTGCTCGAAGTGCTTTCAGTTAACACACACCACCCACTACCCCAGAGGATATTCGAGGTTGGAGATGTCGTTGTGAGTATGAAGAACATATTGAGGCTCGCAGCCTGCTCAACTCACTCGAGAGCGAACTTCGCTGAGATCAGGAGTCTCGTTCAGGCTATTATGCGAGAGTTCGACGTTGAGTGGGAGGTCAAAGAGAGTGACGATGGTGCGTTTATAGAGGGCAGAAGGGCTGACGTGGTTGTGGAGGGTAAAAAGGTAGGGGTATTCGGAGAGATTCATCCTGAGGTGTTAGAGAACTTTGGCATCCCTACTCCAGTGGTCGGCTTCGAGCTCGATCTGAGCGAGCTGTTTGACGTTGGTGGGGTTATTTAAGTTAAATTTTATTTAAATTTTTTGATATAAATATTATATATTCACTGCTATTGGCAGGTTCGTGTGCTCTGCAATCCTCTGCAGGTTGCACCTCGTCGGCAACCTTGTCGGCAGTATGTCCGGATCTTTCATAGCCTGTATTACGGCCTCCTTTGGCGTTAAGAACAGAACCTTTTTCCGTAGGCGATCTTTCCTATCAGCCCTTTCTAACCAGGCTGTTCAACGCATCGCTCGCGTGCGTTCTGTACTTTAGTGCATCGAACTCTTTTCCGAGGTTTTCTATTACGTCGTCGATCGTTACAGCTCCGTAGCTTTTTACGAGTTCGTAAACTACTTTCTTAGTTTTTGTTAGCAACCGTAAAGTTTTCCTGTTCTCTATTTAAATGGGTGCAAAATGGACGTTGGGCAAGTTATCTCACGCAGACTGCAAGAATTCGAAACTCTCGGCAGAACGGGAAGAACGACGTTCGACTTCAGGCCCTTCCTCGACGTAACCCTCAGGGCGACCCTTGTAACTGAACTGCTTTTCTGCCTCTCGACTGCCAATTCGTCAGCAAAAGCGGGAATTCTGTTTCAGAAATCTCTCGAAGGTGTGAATCCCTTCGAACTGAGCAGAGAAGACTTCGAGGTGCTGATGAGGAATGCTGGAGTCAGGTTCTCGCCGAGAAAAGCCGAATACGCTGGGAGAGCCCTCGAGAACTACGAACTGGTTGAGAGGGTAATGAAAACTCCCTCTTTCAGAGCGAGAGAGATCCTCGTAAGGGGGATAAAGGGTCTCGGATACAAGGAAGCGAGTCACTTTTTGAGGAACGTTGGGAGAAGAGATGTCGCCATAATAGACAGGCAC
>JAMOMT010000127.1 GCA_027066965.1 Archaeoglobaceae archaeon | reverse complement strand
GTTAACACCTCGATAGACGGTCTGACTGCAACTGGAGACACTCCAATGGCTTTAGGACTGGAGTATGCGATAAACGAGCTCGACAGCTTCAACAACTCCGAGAACTCTCCGGCTGTTGATGTGATAGTACTGCTAACCGACGGCATACCGAATGTAGATTTGGCGGGGCACTACAACCCTCCACAGGCGATAAGGGACACGATATACGAAGCTTATCAGGCTAAAGACAGGGGGTACATAATCTACACAATAGGCTACGGAACAGACGTAAACGCGTCTCTTCTCGAGGAGATAGCGTCGATAACCGGAGGAAAGTACTATTTCGCCGCAAATGCTCAGGAACTTGAAAACATATACAAATCGATTGCGAGAGACATACTCACCAAGGTCGCTGAGAACGTGACGATCAGTGACGTCGTACCAAAGGAAATAGATGTCGTGTCGGCAGATGGTGCTAGAGTAACGAAAACGGTAAACGGCACGCTTGTTCAGTGGACAGTTCCAGTTATCAGAATAAATCAAAGTTGGTTCGGAACTATAACTGTGACGACGACGAAAACGGGAGTACTGACAACTGATGTTCTCAATGTGTCCAATGTCACCTACTACAGCGTCGTGAAAAAGAAGGTCGTAACGGTTCCTCTACCCGCGAGAGAACTTAATGTGAGTGTGAAAAGGTACGCGAGTTTTGAACTCAAGTAACTTTCCGGCATTTAGCTGTGAGGGTCTCGAGATGAAAGAGGAAAAAGCGGTCTCGGAGGTTGTCGGAAACCTGCTGATACTCCTGATAGTTGGTATAACTGTATCAGCCATGCTCTCTTACGGATACCCGCTGATCATGTCCGGGCAGGAGAACGTGAAAATGAGGAATGTCGTTTCTTCTCTCGTGTTCACCAAGGAAAAGATGGATGTCGTTGCTTCAGACGTAGCTCCGAGCACGACCGTCAAGTTTCCTCCATCGGGAGGTGGAATAAGCGTCTCAAACGGATACGAACTGTTTGTTTACCGTAACGGAACGCCGCTCAGCTACATCCCCAGTAGTCCAAAAGAGCTCGTTTACGTTTCCGGAAACAGGAAACTGGCACTAGAGCTTGGGGGTGTCTGGAAGATAGAAGGCGCTATGAGTACGTTAATATACCCTCCCCTCGTCTCCTCGTCTAAATCGCCTAGCTCGCTCGCAATCGACGTTTATGAGCTGAACGGAAGCGGTTCGGCTGGAGGATACGGGATAGCTACGATATTCATGAGGTATGCCGGAGAGGAGACACACAGTTACGGTAGCAGCGACGTAAAGTTGGTCATAGTTTCCGAATTCGCCGAAGCTTGGGCGAAGTACCTCGAAGAGCAGGGATTCAGCGTTACGCTGAGCGGGAATACAGTAACGGCGGACATAAAGGTCGGGAACTTTACGATAGCCGTTCACAGAATCGACATCTCAATATGGTAGTGGTGGTCGCATGAGCTCGGGAATTTCGAGAGTAATGCACCACAAAAAATGGAAGAAGGAAGAACGTGAGAAGATGGGAGAGAGAGGAGTATCAAATGTTCTCGGCTACACTCTGATTCTTGGAGTCGTCGTTCTCGTTTTGACGCTCGTTTTTGCTCACACGTACTCGATGGTAACCCAGGCAAAGGATAAGGTCAGATACGAGAGCATGGCCCAAGGGTTCGAGAAGATACAGAACATGGTGAACTATGTCGCCTACTCTGGAACTCCGAAGAGGTACGTAAGAATCCTGCTGAATGAGGGGTCCATGAGCGTCACGAGGGGCTGTTGGCTCAACCTCTCGGTTTACAGCTCCACTTCACAGGCTCCAGTCTACAACCTGAGCACGTACACTGGAGCAATAGTTTATTCGTACGGAAGCTACAGCATAGCGTTCGAGAATGGAGGAGTATGGTTGAACAGTCATGGATATCCAACAGTCGTCTCTCCTCCAAGAATATTTATATACAAGAAAATAATTAACAATCAAACAATATTTTTCATGGCCTTGACGATCCTCAGGGGGAACGGCTCCGTAGGTGGCAATGGCTTCGCAGACATCAGCGTGATGTTCAACTCCTCTAAGGTGAAAGTGTTCGGTCCGGGATGCGTCAGGATAAACGTAACGTCCGACTACGCGAGTGCTTGGTACGACTACTTCGACAGCTTGAAAAATTCGGGAAACACGGCAGCCATACAGGCAACGATAAAGGGTAAAAATGTCTCCGCGACGATATACTTCTCCGAAATGGTTCTTACAGTTTACAACTTGAACGTGAGCGTTACATGAGCTCGTACGTCCTCGTGGTTAGAGTAGATGAAGAGGTCGAGATAGAGGTGGGATCTCTCGGGGCCCTTAGATTCGAGAGAGGTTACTACATGTACGTCGGCAGTGCAAAAGTTGGAATCTCAAGGGTTTGCAGACACTTCAGGAAGGGAAAAAAGCTTAGATGGCACATAGACTACCTAACGGAGCGTGCTGAGGCTGTGTGTGCGTACCTCTTCAACCTAGAGGAGTGCGAGCTCTCAAGAACTCTTGCCGCAAAGTACAGGGGAGTGGAGAAATTTGGATGCTCGGATTGCAACTGTAAGACACACCTCTACTACTCGAAGGAGTTTCCGGTTTTCAGAGCTCAGGTGATTTTGCCTTCTGACTGCCACAGGTTTCTAGCCCAGAGATAAAGGCCTGTCTGTCGTCAATCCCAAAAACGTAGTTTCTTCCCCTAACCTTCACGAGCACGAGATTTTTTTCTTTCCTCGAGTAAACGAGGGCAGTCTCCCCCTCAACCACAAATACCCCATACCACCCGAAAAGTCCCGCACTTCCAAAGAGTAAACCCCTTCCGAGCTCTTCGAGGATTCTAACCTCTTCCACCTCCGAAACGTTTAACGTCGTCTTTCCCGCTACTCTCTTCACAATCACGACGCAGTCTTCGAGAGTCAAAGATACTGGCATCATTAGATAGAGAAGGAACACGGCAAGAGCGAGGACTAGGAAGATGACTGTTTCTCTCACTCCAGACATCACGCAGTAAACTCCAAAAGCTGTGAGAATCAACAAAGCAAGGACTGTCAAGAGTTTAGTACTCTTGCTGGCGTCCATTCTAAATTCCGTCTTTTTCCTCATCGTCTCACTCTCAATCTGTAGAGTCTCGGATTTTTCTCGAGTGCAACCCTAAACCCCATCCTCCTTAAACACCTGCCAGTTTCAGAGTTCGGAGCGTATAACATCACATCCAGCAGATCATCGGGCGTGTCGACGTCGCATCCGGCAAAGAAGGAATCAAAAACCTCCACTTTCAGTCCGGCGACCTTGGCTAGGCTCAGGTGCTTGGCGAAGCTGCCGTAATGGTAAGAAGCCCTAAACCCCCTTGAGAGTCTCCTCACAAGCATCATGTTGGTTCCACCCCTCCTGCCCGGAGCAAGAACAACATCCGCCTTCACGCCGAAGAACTTCGTCAAAACAGTCCCGTTCAGTAGAGGAAGGTCGGAGACTATAACCGCCACCTTCTCTTCAAGCCTATCGTTCACGACCTCGTTGAGGTCTCTTGGATCGGTCTCAACTTTCCAGCTGAAATTCATCCCCTCAAGCCTCTCCTTTACTTCCTCTACTTCATCCTCATCTACTTCGCTCAAGACCACCGTAAGCTCCACCTCTACTCCCGACTCTTCCAGAGCTTTTACGACATCTAAGAGCATCGATAGAGCCAGCTCTCTCCTCTCCTTTTCGCTCATAAACAGGGAGAGCCTGACTTTTGGATTCTTTAGCCTGAAAGGTACTACCACCTTTATCACGATTTAAACCCTCCAAATCTCCTCTAAGTCCAGACGGTCAGGGCTATTGTAAGTAAGTAACTCGCCGAGAAGGCGAGTAGGGGGGCTACTACCCACATCGAGACTATTCTCTTTATCAGGTTTACTCTCACGGCTCTTACGCCCTTTAGCAGACCGACCCCGACTATCCCTCCCACCAAGCAGTACGTCGTGGAAACGGGCATTCCGAGGAATGTAAACAAAAGGACCGTTATCCCGGCAGATAACTGGGCTGAGAACCCGGAAAGAGGATCGAGATTGGTAATTCCCTTTCCAACAGTCTCTACAACCCTCCCTCCGAGCAGAGCCGCTCCGGCAAACAGAGAAGCTGAGCCTATAAGTGTGGCTTCGAGGGGAGGGAGCATCCCCGCAGAGACGACGGGGGCTAAAGCTGCCGCAAGCTCATTTGCACCCGTGTTGTACGCAACGAGCACTCCGCTCAGGATGAGCATCAGGTATAGCAGCCTCTCTACTGAGAAAACCGGCAGTTCTGACACTACCTTTTCGAGAGCAGAGTATATCAGAATCGCGAGTAGCAGAGCTCCCGCTGGAGATAGTACCCAGGATAGCACTATGGACGCCAGTATGCCAAATCGGGCACTGCCAGTCGCAACTCCAGCACCAACTATACTTCCTATTATAGCCTGGTGGCTGGAAACTGGCAGCTTTTTCACGTTTGCGAGGACTATCATCACTGCAGATACGACCAGCACGATCAACACGAGTTCTCCGTTTAGATGGGCTATGCTGCCAACTGTTTCCATAACTTTCCTCTGGGTGAGGGAGCCGAGGGTTACGAACACTCCTATGAGAATCAGGGCTGACCTAAAACTCAGGACACCGCATCCAACAGAGACCCCAAAAGCGTTCGAAGTGTTGTTTGAGCCTATACTGAAGGCAATTATCGAGGCAACGACTTCAGAGAGCATGTTCTCTCACACTTCCCGGATTCCTCCCTTCTTCTTTTATCTCTCTACTTTTTCTCCGCTCCCGACACTCGACAAACGTCTAAGACGAATGCCTTGACTGGTCGCTCTGGAAACTACCTCAGGCTGACGTTGAGTATCTGAATGAGGTCGGCCGCATCCTCTATTATGTCGCTAACGTAAACGAGATGATCTATGAAGTCAGAGAGAATCTTTCCCTCCCAGTAGCTGTCTACATTCCTTCTCACGAGCTTCTCGTATATCCTGTTCCTGAGCACATCGATCTCTCTTTCTCTAGCCCTGATCTTGACCGTCCGGTTCTCTAGGCTATCCCCGCTCCTAAGGGCGTTGAAAGCCTCTATGAGGTCGTTGCTCATCTTCACGTTTATTTTCGCAACTCTAACGCACATCTCTCTTATGTCCTCCTCTAGGTGCAAGTTCAGGCGGAGGTAGTCTATTGCCGTGTCTTCGAGCATGTCGAGTATTTCGTCAACAGTCTCAGCAAGCTTGTAAAGAGTGCCCCTCATTGCCGGAAGGAAGGCCCCTCCGTACAGCTTCAGAGCAATCTCCCTCCTCAACCTGTCTCCAGTCTTTTCGAGCTCGCAAACTTGGTTGAAAAGTCCTTTATCGTCTGTCTCGAGGGCTATTAAGAAGACTTCGCACGCCATCTTTACCGTGTTCAGGTGCTCCCTGAACAGTTCTATGACCTCCTTTTCGGTCCTGCCGAAAGAGAGTCTTCTAAAGAGCCTCATTGGAGTTTAAAAATGAGTGGCTAGGTTAAAACGTTTGCCAAAAGCTTTTGCCGAAAACTTGATTTTTTCCCGGATATAAATTACAGCGATGGACATTTTCGAAGAGGCGAGAAGAGAGCTGTACTTCCCACCCGTAAGGCTCAGGCTCGTAGACGGAGACAGGATAAGACTGAACTTTGCAGGAAAAAGGAGGAAGCCCGAAATAGAGGCTGGAAGAGGAATCTTCCTTCGCTACTCGAGAGGTGCCCTCAAAGGGCTGTTTCAGCTATCTCTCGCGAGGTGGATAAAGCACCCATACTCGCTGAAGGTGGCAATGCTCGAGGAATTCTGGCTCAGGGAGTTTGAGAAGAGGAGAAGAATCAGAGAACTCTTCGACACGATCGTGTGTACGCTATATCTCGTGAGGAGAGGCTGTTACTCGGTCGTTTCTGCGGTGTCCTGCATGAGCTCCGACAAAGCTGATAGAGCTGTGAAACTTTACCTCAGTAGGAAAACCGGACTCGACTTTGGAGCTCTCGTAGGTGAGGCAGAAGAGGTTGAAAGAGCTGCAACAGAGATGGAAAAGATACCCTTCGAAGTGTGCACAAACCTGTCGGTACTGAGAAACAACCTGCTGAGATTCGCGGAAATAGTTAACGAGCTGATAGAAGGAGCTGAGGAAGAAACTCTGGAGTTTAGCATCAGTGGAGCCGAGCTTGTTCTTGGGGAGTTAGCAGGTGAGGTTGGTGTAAAGGAGTTTAGGGAAGTATCCGACTACTTTGGCTGCGGAAGGGGAAAGGGGGACGAGAGAGAGGCCGATGTGAGGTGGTACATGAAGAGAAGTTCTAGGTACTCTGTCAGGCTGGAGAGTAGAATCAGTGGAGGAAACTATCCAGGAAGACTCGTGGACTTCTCTCCAGACGAGGGAATGGACTATTACTCTCCGGTAGAGAGTATGGGGAAAGTCATACCGGGGATCGCCAAAATGCACAAGCTCGAGGGATTTGAGGGTTCTGGAAGCGAGAGAAGGAATGCTGTCATAGTACTCGATTCCTCTGGCAGCATGAAAAGTCCCGAAAACGGGAGCGAGGCAATAATAGGGGCTTTTGCCATAGCAAGGAAGTACCTCGACACTGGAGGAAAGGTCGGCGTTATAAACTTCTCGTGGAAGACTGAGTTCCTTGAGCCGTGCAGGGGAGAGGATGTTTTCAGAGCTCTCGTGAGGTATCAGGGAGGTGGTACGGAGATAGACACAGAGGCGGTGGTTGAATACGTTAGGAGGTACGCTAAGGGTTACGACATCGTGATGATAACTGACGCCGGAATAGAGAACCTGAGTGAGGTCGAAGAGATGCTCGAAAAGTTGAAAGAGATGGGATGCAAAAGCTACGTTATCTGGCTCACTTCCAGAGCGTTTGAGGAGAGGGGCAAAAGGCTGTCGAAGCACGCGATCGTTTACGAAGTCGAAAGAGAGGAAGATATACCGGGAATCGTGCTTGGTATTGTGTGATGTCAGAGTTGTGAGAGTAGAGGTGAAGTGGGCAGAGGTGAGGTCGTTGAACTCAAAAAGAGATGAATTATCCAGAATACTTGGAAAGGGATTGAAACTAGGCGAAAAAGCTGGAAAGACGGACTTCAAAGAAGTTTTCAGGGAAGTCGATGATGAAGAGCTAAAGGAAATAGTCTCCAAATACCTCGACAGAGAGCTCGAGGGGAAATTCCAGCTCGAACCGGAAAAGGCCTTCGAATTCGGAAGAAAGATGAGAAACGAGCACTCCCTAACTCTGTCCGAGGTCGAAAGACTCGTAAACCTTGCCGTCCCCGCTGTGTTCGAGGAAAAAGCAGGAGATATAAGAACCATGCTCTGCCATCAGTTCTACGAGAACTACCTTGGTTACTTCGTTTCCGGGTTGTACCACGACATAATTGGAAACAGAAAGCTCGTTGTGGAGATAAGAATGCCGAAGCTTATAGCTAGGAGTAGAGTGGGGTTTAGGTGGGGTATGGGTTACAGGCACCCTTCGGGGGTGCTTGTTGTCAGGGGATACGCTGGAGGTTATCTCGGTGAAAAGATGAGGGGTGGAAGGGTAGTTGTAACTGGTTACACAGGTGATTGTGTTGGAAAGGACATGAGGGGTGGAGAGATTCTGATAAAGGGTAACACTGGATGGAGGTTGGGGGAAGGGATGAGGGGTGGAAAAATCGTCGTTTTTGGCGATGTGGGAGAGTACACAGGAATAAATATGAGTTCGGGCCTGATAAGGATAAAGGGAAGTGTGATATCCTTTGGTAGGAGGAGCGGTGGAAGAATAGAGCTCTGGATGGACGGAGAGTGGAGAGCAGTTGACTGATTTCGCTTGTCTGGAATCTATTTATCTATGTGTGGGTCTGTGAGTAACAAACGCCAGCTACCAAAACTCAAAACTATCTCGTCTTTAGATCTCGCAAACCCTTCCGAGATAAGTTCCGTCAAGCATCGTCGCGTGGAAGTTTCTGACGTCGAAAATTCCCGGCGGTTTTTCCACGTTTACGGCAGTAGAGGCGCACAGTTCGTTGAAGGTTGGCATAATGACCACATCTTTTTTAACGCCCTCCCACAACTCGAATTCTCCTTCGAGCCAGACCCTCTCCTTTATTCCTCCTGCCCCGTGCCTTATCAGCACTGCAGGGTGAGCGTGCCCAGCGACTATAAGCTTGCAGTTCATCAATTCCTCGCTCGGTTTTAAGTGCCCGTGGATGATACCCACCTTGCCAACAGCGAGCTCCCTTACAGACTCAATTCCACCATCATGGTTTCCCCTTACGAGAGTAACAGGAACGTTCTTGCTAAGCTCGTTAAAAAGCCTAACCTCTACACTTTTCGCTGAAATCGAGTGCTTAAAGTCCCCAGCGATAACGAGCTCATCTGCTCTCGTAACGTCGTAGAGCTTTTTGAGCGCTTCAAGAATAGAAGAGTCCACATATCCTATGCCGATGTGGATGTCTGCCACCACGAGAACTCTCCTCCTGCCGGAGAGCAAGAGAGCGGGCGTGTCGAGCACCTTTAGAACCTTCATAGAACTGCTTTTTCGACTTCTTCAATGTATCCGCTAATGTCTAGCCCATACATTCTCGCCACAAGCAACGCTACTACTTCTGCATCGACCAGCCCTTCGAGCCTCCCTTGAAAGTCATTTATCTCGGATATCACCTCGTTTCTACTCATTCCTGTTTTTGCCATTATCTCCTCCACAATCTCCTCAAAGACCGAAGGTTTGTCGAGAACGCCTGAATCTGGTTTGAAATCAACGGGTATTTCGACCGTAGAAACGTCGAAAGCCGGGGTTAACTTGTCTCCTTCCTCAATGAGTAGTCCTTTCTCTATTGCTCTCTCAACGACTCTCCTGCTCATGTCGTGGGAGAACCACTTCAGGTCGAACGACATGAAGTATGTCAGTTCAGACCTGCTCATGCTTTTCCTGCCCTTCGCTCTGAACGCTGCTGCTATAACCATTCTGAGCATTGTAGAATACTTGAGTGAAGCTGTTTTTGAATGAATCGGTCGTTTGCAATCTTCGTCGTTAATTA
>JAMOMT010000126.1 GCA_027066965.1 Archaeoglobaceae archaeon | reverse complement strand
GCAAGACCTCTCAGAAGAGGGCAATAAGGGCGGTTATGAGAGAGACCGTTAAGCAGTTCGCTCAGGAAGAGAACTTCGTTCAGTACCTTCAGGAGTGCGTGCTTGGTAAGATACCTTCGGAGATTTATAAGAGAGCCAAGAAAATATATCCGCTCAGGAGGGTAGAGATCAGGAAGATAGAGTTGCTTTCAGAGCCGAAGAAGGTCGTTGAAACTCAGCCGTCTCAGGAAGAAGTAGAAGCGACTGCCTGAATTTTTTTAAACATTTCAGCTTTAATTGTCGACTATAAGTGTTATCTGGGTTTTTGGGATTGTTTGGTGTTTTGGTTTGCTCGTTTCTGTCTTACCTGCTCTGTGTTATAAATTCTCCAAAATAGTATGAAAAAACGAAAGTAGGGGCATTCAACACAAAAACACCAAAACATTAAATTGCTACAGATCCAACTATATCCCGTGAGAATTACGCTAGAAATACCTCCGGACATAGAGCAGGCTTTACTCGAAAGGTGCGAAAAATCGGGAACTTCCCCCTCTGAGTTTATACTTTCACTTCTCGACTGGTACTTCTTAAAAAGGAAGCAGGAATCTGGAAAGATATCTGAGTTTCTGAGAGTGGCAAATCAGTGTGCGGCCGAGAGGATAAAGTACTGCAAGTACAGTGACGGTAGGCATTGCGCGAGAGAAGTTTTCAGCGACCTGTTTGAGGAGAAAGAGCCAGAGCCAATAGTGCCCTACAAGTGCCTGTTCTGCCCGTACTTCGTTGACAGAAGGAGCGAGAAAGTTAAGGAGATAGAAAGAGACTTCGTCGATAAGACGTACGACTTAGCGAGGCTGGCTGCGAAGCTCGTGGTTCAGATGTACGGCGATAGGCTCGGCTACAGACCTGCAGTTTTTAGTGACATAGAGAGGGAAATAGAGAGAGTTCCCGAAGCTGCTACGACAAAAAAAGGTAAGAAAAAGAACCTCTCTCTCAGCCTTGAAGACGACGAGGAAAAGGGAACACTCAGTAGGGGGGTCAGAAAGCTCCTCGACTGGTAGCATGAAGATTGAACTAAATCTTAACTGGAGTCCGAGGTTTGGCGAAGAATTCTTGGCTGAAAAAGCTCAGATAGCTGAGAGGGCTGGATTGGAGAGAGTGTGGGCGGGCGAACTTGACCTCTTCCTGAGTCCCATAGAAGTTGCAAGAGTCGTGGAGGAGTACACGTCCTTGGGCTGTGGGGTTATAGTCACTCCAAAGCCGGAAGTAAAAGAAATCGCTAGAAAGTACGATATCTGCCTGATTCCTGGAGGAAAGGGCAGAGAGTACATTGGAGGAGTCGTGAAGTACATCAGGAAGCTGAAGGGGAGAGTTGTTTACGCTGGTTGTTCTGGCAGGATAGCTGCAAGAAGAGCGTTTGAAGCCTTTAAAGATTCGGGTATCGAGCCGAGATTAATGCCAAACTACGTTAAGAGAGAGTTTGTGGATTGGGTTTGTTGCAACCTTGAGTGGGAAGAAGTGCTACCAATAGGTCCGTCTCTCATACTGCCGAGCAAAATGATTGACGAGCTGGTAATAGCTGCCATGCTTGTCATGACGAGCAACGAGAACTTCGTCAGAGCTTTTGGTTTTTCTGAAGTTTACAGGGACATTTCGTCTTTAGACGTTAGAGAAATGATAGCAAATTCGAAGCTTGAAAGGAACGAGGTGGTGGAAAAGTACGAAAAGTTTCTACTAGAGAACTTCACCATTTCCGGAAAAGTTGAAGAAGTTGTAAAGAAGCTGAAAGAACTGAGCGTTTTCGGAGGTTTCGTCCTCGGAGACCCCTTCTTCAGAGACGAATCGTCAATGGAGAAACTTAGGTTGATAAATGCAAAATTAAACAAAGACGGCCAGTG
>JAMOMT010000125.1 GCA_027066965.1 Archaeoglobaceae archaeon | reverse complement strand
ACCTTGGAATAGACGTACTCCCTGAAAGAGGAAGGAATTTCATTGTCGTCGAAGAAACTTCCCGACGTGAAGATTTTGAGTATTTCGGGTTTCGACCCCTTTTTTTCTGCCATCCTGAAAGCGTAGTCTATCTGTCTCCTGAGATCTTCCTCACCAATGCTGAACTTCGGAAAACCACACATCAAACACCTGCCCCACCTGCACCCTTTCCCCCTCAGAATTATCGTGAGACAGTCAACGATCTCCCCCCTAAACCTCTCTTTTTCTATCCAGCAAGAAAGGGGTTTGCCACTTTTATCCCTCTTATGTGACATCTCACCACCTTCAGGCTTGTGAAACGCACTTACAGAACTCTCAAAAAGTGAACCAAAAGTGGGGTCTCCTGCCTATTTTGTTCCCATAATATAGGCCAGCGAGTATTCCGGCGAGGTGGGCGGAGTAAGCTACTCCTGTAACTGAGCTAAAGGGCATGGAAAGCAGGTTGTAGAGTATGAACAGCAGTAGAGCGGCCCTTATGCTTATTGGGATGAAGAAGAATAGCAGAACCCTTATCTCCGGAGCTATTATGGCTAAAGTTGCCATTACTCCGTATATTGCACCGCTCGCACCAAGAGCTGGAGCAAAGCTGTGGGTCGCGTAGCAGAAGGCTATGTAACCTAGGTTACCCACTATCCCTGAAACAAGAAAGATTTCGAGGTACATCCTGCTGCCCACTCTTCTCTCGAGTTCCGCTCCAAAGAAGAAAAGCACGATCATGTTTACAAGGTAGTGGTCGAATCCGCCGTGAAGGAAGATTGCAGTAACTAGCTGCCAAGGCATGTAAACGACCTTTGTCGGCCAGAGAGCGAGGTAGTCTATTATTTTTGGGAACAGCATTTCAAGGAAAAAAACAACTGTGCATATCCCAATTATCAGGTTGTTGTAGCCGTATGCAGCAAGCCCTCTTCGAGGAGGTGGATAGTAGAAACCGTAGTCTGCACGTCTGTTCACTCTCCTCACCCTCACAGGTACATCCCAGTCATCATCCCAGTGATTCGCCACCATCACTATCACTTTCGCTAATTTACTTTTACATATCAGATCCGTACATTCAAGCTGTCATGCTTTCTCAGTTTCTTTTTTCACAGCTTCTAGCACACGAACCAAACGTAACTTCTCATTTCGAATCACAAGACCGAAACCTACACTCTCCGAGCTGATAACTGTCGTTTATTTAACTCTTTTTGCCAGCTTTATTATTTTGACAGCTCTTGTTTTGGATGCTATGGTAGATTACAAATAAATTTATTTTAGGAAATTATATTTTTGATATACCGTCGTTTCAAATTATGCAGTGGAAAGTAAAAATTAAACCTCTATCCTGTCCCCACTCTCAAGCAATATTAGCAAGTAGATCATGTAACTCAGCTTGTTAAGCCACTCCACTAGCTCCTTGCTTACTCTGTCTCTCCTGTACAAAGAAACGGCCCTCCTCTCAGCCCTCCTCACAACAGTCCTAGCGACGTTGAGAAATCCTGTTTCAGTAGAAGTTTCGAGAATTAGAAAAGAGTGTGGGATCTCTACGTTTTCCTCGAGACTCGAAATTACCTCCTCCAGCCTCCTAACATCCTCCTCCTTTACGATTCTATCTCCTGATGAGACCTCGCATCCAACCCTGAACATGAACTTCTGAACGTCAAGAAGTATTTCCCTGACTTTTTCATTTGAGGAAAAGACTCTCGCAAGACCTATGAATGCGTTCGCTTCTTCCAGACATCCAACGCACTCTACAACTTCCGAGTCCTTCCACTCCTCCCCTTCAAGCGTCCTCGTTTTCGCAGGGTTTTTCACACGCTTCCTCTCACTCAACCCGACCACCACAGCCAGAATCTGGA
>JAMOMT010000124.1 GCA_027066965.1 Archaeoglobaceae archaeon | reverse complement strand
GCCTGAACTTCAGTCCTTCGAAGTCGATCACTCCGTCGCTCAGCTCGAAAAAACCCTCGTAAAGTTCACCACATGCGTAAAACCTTCCGTACGCCTCCACGGTCTCCACGACCTCACCTCCTGTCGTTCTACCGTTAAGATTTTACTATACCTCCAGCGTGCTCTCGATCCTTTCCAGGCTTGAGGATTCTTCAACTATTGTGCACATGCAGACGCTCAGGAGGGCATATGCGAAGGGTATGCCAAACAGCATGAGCGGCGGGAACGCCGAACAGAGGAGTACAATGAGTGTGCAGAAGGCGAAGGCTGAGAAAGCAGAAGGATAGTTTCTGATAGCGATCCTGAAACCTACCGCGATGCTGTTGAGAGCAGACTCGCCTCTTACGACCACCACGTACTTTGGCATTACGAGTAAAGGGGCGACAAACAAGTACGCTAGTGGGGAGACTCTAACGATCCCCTCGTAGCCCGTAGCGTAGTAGGCGACGTAGAACGGCATGAAAAATGCGATGACACCCAGACTGCATAGGAAGTCGACGACGAGCACAGGGAGTGTGTATACCATCCCTTCCTCGAGAGCTTTCTTGAACGAAAAACTGCCCGTCATTGCGACGTACTTTGCCGCGACCATCAGAGAGGCACTGAAGTACTCGTAAACGAAAAGCCCGAAGAGGCCGAAGAGCAAAAATACGATTACTGTTCTCCCAAGGTTCTTTTTGAGAGAACTCACAACTTCTTTTTCGATTTTTTCCACGTTCTTAACGTACTTGGTCGCGTTGCTCACGCTTTCGTTCGCAGCTGAGATTATCTTTTGTAATTCTCCCGTTGGCATTGCTGTTAAGACAGCGAAAACCATTATAAGGTACAGCAAAAAGAGGGAGGCAAGTGGAAACGTTATGAGACTTATGTTCTTTGCCGTCAACCTCAAACTCTCGAGAATCATGAAGGGCGTGGCCCTTCTGAGATTAAAACGTTTGCCGGGTGTTCGAGGTGTTTAGGGTGAATAGTTTAGGGAAAGGAAGTGAGAAATCCAGAAAAGTCAGAACGGTCGCCTTTTTCAGACCTAAGAGCAGGGCTGGAGACATCAAAAAGTTCGAGAAGTTGTTTCATGTGGTTCACGTTCCTCTCATAGAAACCATAGAGAACGAGTCGGAGGTGGAGAGGTTCAGGAATGCCGATTTCAGGTCTGCGATTGTGACGAGCGTTACTGCAGTTGAGATTCTGGAAAAGCACAGGTTGGTTGACAAGCTCGTGGGTAAGAAAGTGGTTGCAATAGGAAATAAAACTGCCGAGAGGCTGAGGAAAAACGGAATAGAGTGCGAGATACCCGGGAAGTTCGACTCCGAAAGCGTCGTGAGGGAATTCAGAGGCAGACTTGAGGGAAAAATTGCCCTGCTAAGAAGCGATAAAGGAGACCCAGTACTGCTCGAAGTTGGAGACGCTGAAGAGTTCAGACTGTACAGGATAGAGTTCCTTCACGGGGAGGAGCAGGAGGAGCTTATCAAGGAAATTGCTAATGGTAAAGTTAACTTCGCAGTTTTCTCTAGCAGAATGATGGTTAGGAGCTTTTTCTCGCTGTGCGAAAAACTCGGGCTCGATGGAAGGGAAGTACTCAAAAGCTGTACAGTCATCGCTATAGGTCCTCCGACGAGGAGAGAACTTGAGAGGTTTGGAGTGAAGTGTGAGATACCAGAGGAGTACACTTTCGAGGGTGTTTTCAGGCTACTTAGAGGCAAAAGTAATTAAGATTTATGATTCAAAACTTTCTGAAAAGAAAATGAGGCTCGAGGGAGATTCGAGGCAGATATACAGGAGGATAGTGAGGGAGATAGAGAGCAGACTCGGTATAGGGAAGGACAGGGTAAGCTTGCTCAGGCCGAGGACGAAAGAGGGAATATTAAAGTTTCAGGAGTGGCTGAAGTCCCTTCCACGCGTAAGCACTTCGGAGTTTGAGGATTTGAAGGAGCCTGAGCTCGAAGTGAAAGCCGACGGTAGGATCGTCTACTTTGGCGGGGAGTGGAGCGAGAAGCTGAGAAAGCTCGGTTTTCTTGTGGAAGTTAGCGAATCTGAGGGTTTAACAATTTCGGGCATGTTCGTGAGGTTGTCTTCTAGAGACTCCGAAAAGCTCAGGTCTGAACTTAAGAACTCTAACGACTTTGGAGCCCTCAGCATCCTCTGCCCCGAGAGGGTTGTAGGGAGAATTCTTGAGGAAAAAAGTAAGCTCGTTGCTGTTGCGAGAGTGCTCGAGAAGGCTGGAGTTGAGGCGAAGGCAATAAGGAAAGTCGTTACGGAGGCCGAAAAAACGAAAGAGCACTTCGAAAAACTCAAGGACGTTTCCATGATAGAGGAACACGTCGTTAGAGAGCTGACGACTCTGAACGAGAGAATTGAGAGGAAGGTTTTGGACTTTGAGGTCACGATAAGGGGGAGGAGTATACTCGACGTGATGAGGGGAGATGTTTCGAGCATCCAGCTCGAAGAAGTTGAGAACTTCATAGCCGAGCAGGTTATGGAGAGCGAGGAGAGGCTTGGAAAGCTGACGGGAATTGACTTCAGCGGGATATTCTGTCCGTCCTACCCAGTCGAAGTCAACGAGAAGAAGCTGGAGAGAGCGATCGAGGAAGCGGAGAGGGAGGCGAAGCTGGGGCTGTATGAGGAGTGTAGGAAAGCAGCAGCTCTGATAGCTGAGAGGATTAAGGAGGTAAGAAGGGAGGTCGAGCTGGCAAAGGACATCGAGTTCTCGAGCGTCGTGAGAGAGATTGGTGAGTCATTCCCGGAGCTGGCGAATTACACGGGTTTCGTTGGAGGAAAGCATCTGTTCATCGAGAATCCCCAGCCCGTAATGTACAGCGTTGGCGACTCTCCAATCGCTGAGGGTAGGGTGGTTATACTGACTGGGGCGAACAGCGGAGGAAAGACCTCGCTTCTCGAGCTAATAGCTCAGGTTCAGATCATGGGCCAGATGGGGCTGCCGGTTAAAGCTGAGAAGGCGTGGATAAAGCCGTTTGACGGTTTGTATTTCTTCAGGAAAAAGAAGGGAGTTGCTGGGGCTGGAGCTTTTGAGAGTGCAGTGAGGAGTTTCGTCAAGGCCGTTTCCTCTGAGGGGACGAATCTGATTCTTATAGACGAGTTCGAGGCGATAACTGAGCCGGGAGCGGCTGTTTCGATTATTGCCGAGCTGCTCAGGGTCGCTTACGAGAAAGGGCACTACGTGGTGATAGTGAGCCACCTTGGGAAGGAGCTGAAGGAGATGCTGCCCTTCGCGAGAGTTGATGGAATAGAGGCGAAGGGGCTGGACGAGAACTTCAACCTGATAGTCGATAGGCAGCCTATGTTTGGCAGGCTGGGGAGGAGCACGCCCGAGTTGATAATCGAGAAGATGTACAGGAAGGTGAGAAGCGAGAGTGAGAGAGGGATTTTCAGGAGAATTCTTGAGAGTCTGGGTTCTGAGGGTTGAGCGTTTCACTCAAAACGTTTAAGAATCTTACAACATTTCCTCTATTTGTCTAGTAAGTTCATTCAATTTATATTTTTTACTTAGCTTAGAGCTTTAATCCAGTACTCTTCACTTTTGTCGAACTCATTCTTCGGGAAATGGAGAATGGCTAAACTTACAAATACCAGATATAATCCTCTATGTATTGTGGATATCTCTCTTTTAATTTTTCACATATTTTCAGTGTTTTTTAGATATTTTTCAGCTTTGTCAAGCTCACCCTTTATCAACATACAGCGCTCCTAAATTGTGCAGACTTGCAGCGTAGTGTCTTTGGTAGATTAGATATCTACTAATTTTTTATATATATCATAAATATTCTTTAGGTATCAAATTCTTTTGCGTCTGAATACAATACTCCTAAATTATGTATCACTTCGACATAATCTGGTAAGTACATCGGATCTTTTTTCAATTCACCGTGTATTTCTAGGGCTCTTTCAAAGCAGTTCTTAGCTTTGTCAAATTGTCCTTCGATAGAATACAGAACAACTAAATTACCAAGTACTGTAGCGTAGTTACGTAGATTGTATTTTTCTTTTAATTTTTCATAATATCTTTAATTATCTTTAATACCTTTGAGTAATATTTCTCTGCTTTAATAAATTCTTCCTTATCCGAGTATACGTTTCCGAGATTGTTTAACGCTTCGGCATATTCTGGTAGATGAAGTGGGTCTCTGCAGTGTTCTTCAATAAGTTTTAGAGCTTCTCTTGACTATTTCTCAGCTCTGTCTAAATCTTTTTTCAACCAGTACAATCTGCTTAAATTGTTTAAAATTTTAATTTTCTTTCTTTTATCTTTTATCTTGTCCAACATCTTTTCGTAAAACTCAATCTTTTCGTCAATATTCAGCACAGCAACTCTATCATCATAAATACTCGTAGGGAATACCTCTGTCGAACTTTATGAGTTCATACACGTTATTCTTGTACCTCCAGAAGTCCGGATCTCCGTGCGATAACCCAGCGTAAAAATAAGTACATTTGG
Organism: Archaeoglobaceae archaeon; assembly: GCA_027066965.1. Classification (GTDB taxonomy): domain Archaea; phylum Halobacteriota; class Archaeoglobi; order Archaeoglobales; family Archaeoglobaceae; genus WAPX01. Next base: position 17,173 of record JAMOMT010000124.1, on the reverse strand, counting down.
TTTTCTACATTCAATGAATCGTTCTCTGAAAACGTTTAGAGTTTTCAGAATGTCCTCCCTTGGAGATTCTGGGAATGTCCAGACGATTACATCCTCATCGAAAGATCTGCAATCTTTCAAATAGCGTGCAATATCGTCACCATTCTCGACTTTGATTTTCTTTACTGTTTGTCATGTTCAGTATATACGATCGGCTATCTCATCTGCCGCATTGAAGTTTGAATTATTCCTCCACTGTCGTCTATCAGCTCGATCTTCTTAACAAGCTTGTTCAGTTTCTTTTCATCAATGCTCTCTGGAGAACCGGGTTTACATCGTTACCATTTATCCTCACCGTAAACGTATTCGACGAGTATCAGGCTGAAAATAAGCTCTCTAACTGATCTGTCATCCCTTTTACCGTCCGTTTTACAGCTTTGGCGTCAATATTATTTAAAATTTATCAATATTGGTCAAGTTTAAAGTTGTTGTAATTCTTTTACTCTTTTTACGGCTTGGTCAAACTTTTCAATAAGGTATATGCTTCGATACCAGCTTTTTTAACATTCTTAGCCATGATTCTGTCGTTTGTTATCAGGATTGAATTTGTGACTTTAGCAGTTGCTATAAAGTAAATATCGACGGCTCTTCCTTTCACAAGAAACGCTATTTCATATGCAGTATTGAACAATTGATTCTCTGGAATTAAGTAAATTTCAGAAATCTCCAATCTCTTTTAGAATTTCATCCGCTTTTTCGTGTCTATCCTTAATCGGTAAGTAAAGAGTCAATCATTACTGATGTATCTATGACGATCATCTCCTCTCCTCTATAAGTATTTTAGTTAAATCTTCTTCAACATCCCTAAAGTACTTCTGGTATTCTCTAATGATATCGTGTATCCTACGCTTCTCAATCCTGATTTTTACCCTCTCTCCCTCCTTTAAATCTACCTTTTCAAGGGGTTTGAAAACACCACCCTCATATACAGCTTCAATTACTTTTGTCATAATAGTTATATCAATTCGGATCTTCAAATACCTTTCCTCAGCATCGCCTGGGCGATTTTAAAGGTTATGTTTACTTCTATCCAAGCTGCTATTACGATGAGAATAATGGAGATTAAAGCGAGGTTAATAGCAGTAGACGAAACCAAAGTAAAACTTGAAAAGAAGTTAATCTTCGTATGGGCTGCAATAGATGTCGATACAAAGGAATGCCTGTCTATCTGGGTATCTGAAGGTAGAAGTAGCTTTCATGCTTACGTTTTCTTAAAAGAGATTCTGAAGTACTGTGAAAACCAGAAGTTGTTGTGGACAGGGGGTTCTGGTATAAATGGGCTTTACAAAGATTAGGATTGAAGTACAGACACGAAACGTTTGGAGAAAGAAATGCTGTTGAGGGATTCTTTTCGAGGTTTAAGGATAGAACGAAGAGGTTTTGGAATAGATTTTCATTCAATAGCTCTTTCACTTCAGTTCAGAGTTGGTTGGATAGTTTTACGGCGTTGTATAACTACTGGAGGTGCTAATCTTGACAGCCTCATATTTATGCTATTCAACTTAACTTTTTTTGTAATGTAATTTTACTAATCCATATAATATCGCACCTATACCAAACACAAACCCACCCACGCTAATTGCAATTGCTACGTACAGTGCCAGTTTTCCTTTTGCGCCCGTTATAACATCTAGTGCTATTACTATAAACGCCACAATTAATCCGAGAGGGAAACCGTACTTCACAGCTCTCGTAACTTTTTTGTCGAATTCTTCTTGGTTTATCTTTTGACTCATGTTTTTAACCCCCGTATTGTAATAAAATTATATACCAATAGACATCAGGCTTAAGGCCACAATCACTTTTAGGATTAGTAATTTTATATTTCTATTTACCTCAATAAAATCAATTATTACCATGATAAATAGTAAAACTGGAAAAATTACAAATGATTTGTCTATATCGTTGCCATAACTAAAACTAATTATTGCTAAAGATGCAAGCAATAAAATTCCGAGTTCAGTAATAAATAATTTATTCGACTTCTTTAGATTTCTATTAGTCATTTTTGCAATTTCAAGGACTACAAAGAGTAAAATATAATATTACAGATATTCATCATTCTCACGCCGCTACTACTACACTTCCCGTGATGAGCCCTACTGTTGGGGAAAAGCGATCGTCGATCCCGCAAATTCGAGGAGTAGCACAGCGTCAGTTAATTTCAGAAGACCAGCACTTGTAAAAACAAGACCATAAGATACATAGGAGTCACCCCAGTACCGGCGTAGTATGCTGCTATATCCCCAACAGTCAAAGGCATCACTACCATCCCTACCATCGCCGGACACATAGCAATTGCTAACCCTCTCCACACTCACTCTTCCTTGCTCACCCCCTTACACGCATACATCCTATCATCCCCTTCCTACCTTGCTCCTTAATAACCCTTACCAACTTCTATATAAGAATTTCCAGCCAAAATACATGCTGGAGTTAATTACTGACCCAGATGAGCTCTTCTACAAACTTAAAAGTAGAGAAGTAAGAATAAGAATACCATTGCTGACGATAGTTCTTCCCTTAGCATTTATACTATCTGGATATCAGTATTATGTGGTTGACAAGCTCTCATAGGCCTTTCCGAGCGAAATTAGGTCGTTTTTCGAAGTTGGTGCTTACATAGGGGTGATAGGAGCATTTTTGGGAATTTTTGCAGCCTGGTTTCTACTTGCAGCGATAATGCACTGCATTTTTTCCTTCTTCGGTGGTAAAGGTAGCTTCAGGAGGAAGTTTGAGTTTGTCGGTTACGGGTTTTTGCCATCTTTAGTTGGATCCCTGATTACTGTTCCGATGTCCTGCCATTACCTGTCGAAACTTCAAGTTCCCAGGATTACAATCTCTCAACTAAGGAATCCCAAAGTCGTTAAGTCCATCTTTACTTCTATTGTCCCCAAGAGCTTGATTTACTCAAACCTAATCGTAAACGTTGCCGTAACTGTCTGGTCTCTTACAATCTGGACTTTTGCGATTAAACACGCAAGAGGCGTCAGGGATAAAGAGGCCTTTGTTACCACCTTAATTCCCACTGTGCTGTTCGCTCTTCTTGAGTTGTGGAGGTTGAGACAGTTTTTCTAATTTTGCTAATTCAACAAACCTGAAAATGCCTCCCAGCCGGTATTAACCTCAACTCACTCAGTTCTCGTAGCTCCACTAACCGCAGAGAAATTGATTCGTAACAATATGGGGAAAAGTCCGGAACTGATGTAATGCATTCTGAGCTTGTAACATTTATAGTCGCAGCTACCATCCAATCCTTCACTTTCAAGCTAAAGTTTGAAGTTTTACTGTTCTACCTACACAAATCCTTTTTAATTCTGTACAAAACAAATGAACAAAGATTAATAGAGTAAAAAATCAGTAAGTGTAAATCCTCCCGTAAGGCCTCTTGCTCACCGGGACAAGCTTGGTGAACTTCTCTCCCATCACTTCATCAACTTCAAGCTTCTCGTCAACGCCTTTACCCCTGAAGAACTTCAGGTAATCCTCTACCAGTCCTTCCACTCTCCTGTAATCTTCTTCCTCCATCTCGACGATGCCAACCTCCTTGCCGAACTGATAGGGCTCAACTTTCCCCCTGATGTATATGACTCCTCCGTGCATTCCAGTTCCTATGTAGTTGGCTCTGTGCTTCTTGCTATTCAATCCCAGCAGGAGAACGACTCCTCCTGCCATGTACTCTCCAAGGAAGTCCTGACTGCTGCCACCAATGACGAGAACGGGAACTTTCTCCCTGTACTCCTTCATGTGTATTGCAGTCCTGTAACCAACGTCATCCCTTATGAATATCCTCCCGCCCCTCATTGACATGGCAACGACATCACCAGCCCTCCCTTCGACGACTATCTCCCCCTCATTCATCGTGTTTCCAACACCATCCTGAGCGTTTCCGTGCACGACAATTCTGTGGCCGTTCATGAACATTCCTAGGTCGTTGCCAGGAGTGCCGTAGATCTCTATCTCGACCCTCTTCCCTGGGAAGTACAGCCTAGTACCTATGTAGCGCTGCCCGCACACATTCTTCAATATTATCTTATCAGCTCCCTTCTCCACGCAGAGTCTTATCAAGTCGTTGAGCTCCTTGTGAGTTAATCCCGTAGCATCTATTTTTGCAGTGTTTCCCTCGAAGTTCACAGCGTTGATTATCTCGTCTATTCTTCTGACCCAGTCCATGAATGGATCTCTAAGCCTGACCACCATTCCCATCCCTCCGGCTACTCTCCAGCCCCCTTTATCCCGAGAACCTTCAGTTCCCACTCTTCAAGCCCAATGCCTCTCAAGTGATCTCTGTTACCTCTCAAACTCTCTATCGCATTTATCCCCATTCCACCAAGTACGTCCTTTATCTCAAGACTCCACGCCCTCAGCAGGTTGTATGCTCTCTCCGCCCCAACCTTCGGGTTTAACCTCTTCGAGAGCTCCGGATCCTGAGTGCAAATTCCCCATGCACATTTGCCCGTGTGGCAGCGCTGGCACATAGTGCATCCCAAAGCGATCAGAGCAGCAGTTCCTATATAGACGGCATCAGCTCCAAGGGCTATCGCCTTGACGACGTCAGCAGCACACCTTATTCCTCCACCTACGATTATCGAGCACTTGTTCCTTATTCCCTCTTCTCTGAGCCTCTGATCCACGGCAGCCAAAGCGAGTTCAACTGGAATTCCGACGTGCTCTCTCATTATCTTCGGGGTAGCGCCAGTTCCTCCTCTGAAGCCGTCTATCGCTATTATGTCAGCTCCAGCCCTCACCATTCCGCTTGCTATCGCAGCTACGTTGTGAACGGCAGCAATCTTGACGCAGACGGGCTTCTCGTAGTTCGTGACCTCCTTGAGAGCGTAGATGAGCATTGAGAGGTCTTCTATGGAATATATGTCGTGGTGAGGTGCGGGAGAGATAGCATCAGTCCCCTCGGGGATCATCCTCGTGGAAGATATAGTCGCGGTAACTTTTTCGCCCGGCAAGTGGCCACCAATCCCCGGCTTCGCTCCCTGCCCTATCTTTATCTCTATCGCAGCAGAGTAGTTGAAATACTCCGGATCGACCCCAAACCTACCGCTCGCACACTGGACTATGGCACAATCCTTGAACTCCTCCCTCATGTCCTTGGGCATCCCTCCTTCTCCAGTGTTGAACAGAGTCCCGAACCTCTTGGCAGCCATCGCGAGGCTCTTGAAAGCGTTGTAGCTTATAGCTCCGTAGCTCATTCCAGCAAATAGAATGGGTGTCTCTATCATCAGATTCGGCGAGAGCTCGGTCTTTATTTCCACGTCTCCATTCTCGTCTAACTCTATCTCCAGTCTGTCGGGTTTCCTGCCAAGAAAAGTTCTGAGCTCCATAGGCTCTCTCAGCGGGTCTATCGAGGGGTTCGTGACTTGAGATGCGTTAAGCAGTATGTGATCCCAGTAGACCTTTGCTCTCCTTGCACTCCCGCAGCTCGTCAGGATTATTCCTCCAGTCTCAGCCTGCTTCTTTATGTCCCTTATGTACTCCTCGTGCCAGTAGTCGTTAGGTCTATAGTGACCGGGGTAGGGAATAACTTTTAGAGCGTTTCTCGGGCAGTAAACAACGCATCTCTGGCAGCCAACGCACAGCTCCTCCTTAGAATAGACCTTTCCCGTCTCCTCGTCGTAGTAGTGAACACCAAAAGGACACTGCTTGACGCAGACCTTGCAGTTGTCGCACCTCTCTTCATCCCTCTCTATCATGAACTCTGGAAGGAGATGAGACTTCATCTTCATTCGACCACCTTCTCAACACGCTTAACGTCGTTCAGCCTACCTATAACGGGTTCTCCGCCGTGAGGAGTCCAAACTCTGTCAAGGTCCGGGCATACAGCTCTTATTGCCGCTTCTTCAGAAGAAACGAACAACATGTCTCCCTTTTCTCCAGCAGTAATCGGTCTCAGCCTTATCCTGTCGGTAAGTCCAATCATCTCGCCGTGGTGAGCTATTATGACCGTGAACGGTCCGTTTATTAAGAGGGGGGCGTAGACCATTCTTAGCGTCGTGTAGAACTTCCTCTTCTTCTCGTCCATCCTGTCTATCTGATCCCACATCGGAGGAGCGAATATCTTTGCAACCACCTCTATCGGCAAGCCCTGCTTCCTCATAAGCAAATCTACTGCGTAGGCTATTACCTCCGTATCTGTGTAGAGAGTGCAGTAGTAACCGTACATTTCAAGGTACCTTCTGTTCGTACCGTAGCTCGATATCTCTCCGTTGTGAACAACAGTCCAGTCGAGTATGCAGAACGGATGAGCTCCGCCCCACCAGCCGGGAGTGTTAGTTGGGAACCTGCTGTGTGCAGTCCATATATAGCCTTTGTACTCACTCTCGAGCATGAAGAAATCAGCTATCTCCTCAGGAAATCCCACTCCCTTAAACACTCCCATGTTCTTTCCAGAGGAGAAGACGTAGGCGTTGTCTATGCAAGTGTTGATGTACATGACCTTCTTAACGACGTAGTCATCGTCGCTGAGCTTCTTGTCTTCGCCCTTCTTCTGGGGCATGACGAAGTAACGCCAGAAGAGTGGTGGATCAACAACGTTTGCCTCCTCGTTCGTGGGAATTTCTTCATCGTGTACGACATCGAAGTTTCTATACAAGAACTCGTCAACTTCCTGCTTCAAGTCCGGATCGTCGTCTTGGAACATCACATGTAAAGCGTAGTAGTCCTTGTATTCAGGATATATGCCGTAAACGGCAAAACCACCTCCAAGGCCGTTGCCTCTAACTCTCATGTTCTTCATTGCTTCTATTATCATCTTCCCGTCAAATCTCCTCCCGCTCCTGTCCATAACGCCGAAAACAGCACATGCCTGAATTTCTTTCGTAACTCTGCCGTCTGTAACACTGACACGATTTATCATGGAATCACCAGCTCAGGATGGCGACATCTTTATAAATATCTTTTCCTATGTGTCCTCTCCTTCGTCTTTTTCTCAAATTCTCAATAAAACTGGGTTTTCCTCGAAATTTTTGCATGGTTCCTGCCGTTTTCGTTGGAGTTTTGTAATCTATAACTCTGGCTAGCTGATGTAGTAGAAGTTTAAACTGCAAGCGACCACATCTCAAGACCACACCAAAACAGGAAAGCGAAAACTCGAAATGAGAAGCTAAAACCGTAAAATGTTTTTAGTGATGCACGAGAATCGAGGGGCATGTTTGAGGAAAGCATCGCAAGAAAGCTCATGCTGAATTTTGCCCTATCTTTTGGATTCGGAGTAATTCTGCTCCTCTGGGCTTACGGTCTTTACGGAATTGCCAAAACCATGAAGATATTCTTCTACCCACAGTATGTGGCCCTCGTTTTCGCCTTATTTTACATCTTTTTCTCGATTCTACTCGAGCACAGAGGGGTTGAAGTCCCCTATCTCTTCGTGAGCGGGGCAATTCTCTCCTCCTTCGCTACATTTTTCGTTGTGTGCGTTGTGAATGGCATTCTGTGGTTGTACAAAAAGGGTCTGCCGGACTTCAACACCGCTCTGTTCGAAGTCTCGGTTTGTTCAATCGTTGCTTTCGTGATCGTCAAGTTCGTAATGGCGTACCAGAGACAATAACAAAGCTTAAATAGGCGTTTATGTCACTTTCAGAAAATACGCGCAAGGAGGAGTTTGAGTTGGCAGAAATTACGGAAGTTAGAATATATAAAGCAAGAGGAGAAGGTGCTGTAAAGGCGTACGCCTCTGTTTCCCTCGACAACGAGTTCGTTGTCAAGGGTTTGAAAGTGCTCGAGGGGGAGAACGGCCTCTGGGTCAGCATGCCGAGTAGGAGGCTGAAGGACGGCTCTTTCCAGGACGTCTTCCACCCCGCAAGTAAGGAAGCGAGGGAGAAGATAGTTAACGCCGTTCTTGAGGAATATAGGAAGCAGGCCTAAAGGTCTTCGATCAACGTCTTCTCCCATTTTTCGAGTTTTGCGTTTTTTGTTGATTCTGGTTTTTATCTAGTTTTTGTTTGCATTGTTTGCAAATCCTTTGTCTGGAATTTATGATATCTCACCGATGAAAACCTTCTCGTTTCGGATAGATTAAAATGGAAGTTAAGAGTACGGATTACAATTTTACGTCTGAACGCAACTGAATAAGTTTTCACAATCACGCTAACCTTTATCTTCCGGTTTTTCGACTTTCTAACATGTCCGGGATAAGAATTCTCGCCATAGGTGACACTCACATTCCCGATAGAGCCGGTAGCCTGCCTGAATCTATAGTGAGGTTCGTTGAGAGAGGCTACGACATCCTCGCTTTCACAGGAGACCTGACGGCCAAGAAGGTTCTTGCAGAGCTAACCGAAATGAGCGGTGCTAAGAGAGTTTACGCCGTTAGGGGAAACATGGATAGCTTGCCTCTTCCGATTAGGGAGACATTTGAAGCCTCTGGAATAAAGTTTGGCCTTGTGCACGGGCATGGTATCTATCCGAGGGGTGACAGAAGACAGCTTGAAAGTCTTGGAGTGGAGATGGGCGTTGACGTACTGATAACTGGTCACACTCACAGCCACGACGTTTATGCTGGGGAAGTGATAATCCTGAACCCCGGATCCGCTACCGGGGTGTGGGGAGGAGGAAACGCCTCTCTTACCCCTTCCGCAATGGCGATAGAAGTAGGAAAGAAGTTGAAGGTCGAGCTGTGTCTGGACGGAGAAGTGGAAGTTCACGAGTTTGACATCTGAATTTACGTGCTTGTTTTTGCACGTTTAATGATTGTTTGATGATTGACGATGGCTGAATTTGCTGGCTGCTTGGTCAGTCGTCTGGTTGTAAATAGCAGTTGTTGAGCGTTAATTGACTGTAAATAATTTAAAGGGTTACATCAGATCTTCTCCGACCATCTCAATCGCCCTATCTATTTCCTTCTTCAGAAACTCTGGTAAGCCCTTTATTTCGACGTCGAGGAACCCTCTTATTATCGCCGAAGTCGCCTCGTCCCTACTTAATCCTCTTGCCATTAGATAGAAGATCTCCTCCTCTGCTATCTTTCCGACAGCAGCCTCGTGGCTCAAGTTTACTTCCGGATGTCTTGCCTCAAGTTCTGGAATTGCGAGTATTGAACCCTTCTCAGAGAGCATAAGTCCCCTGCACTCGAGGTGTCCTCTGCAACCTTTCCCCTCACCACATATGTGCCCCCTCGAAACTATCCTGCCTCCCCTGCTTATGGCTCTTGAAATAACGTCGGCACTGCTATCCTCTTTCAGCACGGCCTTGTTTCCGATGTCTATTGTAGAGCCCTCGTAAGCCACAACCAGACTCGTAAATGAGCCTCTTGCCCCTCTGTGGAGGTAAGCTGTGGGATAGCTTTTCACGTACTTCACCGGGCTCAAAAGGACGTAGTTGCTTATCAGTACTCCGCCCTCCTCCACTATTGCTCCACTCCTTGGCTTCACTTCAACGTCTGGATCCCAGTTGTGTATCATCGTGAACGTTAGCTTTGCACCTTTCTTGACGTAGAACTCCGAAACACCAAGATGCATCCCCGCAGAACCGGGGTGGGATGTGCAGCCTGAGATTATGTTGAGCTCCGAACCCTCTTCCGCTATTACGAGGTTGTAAACCTTCTGGGTCCTCACCCTCTTTAAGTACAGGCACGCCTCGACGGGAATCTCTATCTTGCAGTTCGGTAAAGCCCTTATGAAGTAACCATTGAAGTCGTCGTAGTCTTCGCTCTTTTTCACTATCTTCCACATATAGTCTTTTACCCACCCGTACTTCTCCATGGCCTCTCTTATACTCATCACTTCTACTCCCTCTAGCCATCCATAGCTGAAAACTGTCTCCTGATCGACCTGAAGGAAGCTTGCAGCTCTCCTCGAAGAATCGAACTCCACTCCGACCTCCTTAGCTCTTTCAGCCACGTCTTTCTCGACGTTTTCTGGACTCACTGAGCGTCCCTCCTCTCCACACACTTCTTTATGCAAGCCTCGTAACCGTACTTGCTAACGTGTTCAAGTATCTCGTAGGGGTCGCCGATGCAGGATACTCTCCCGTTGAAAAGAACGACTCCGTAGTCAGCATCAATGTAGTCGAGGATGTGGCCTGTGTGCGTTATCACTATCCCCGACTTCTTCCTCTTCTCCTGAGGTTTATCTCTCTCGAGTATCCTCTTTATAGCCTTCCCGACTATTGTTATGTTCTCCAAATCGACACCACTGTCAGGCTCGTCGAGCATCACAAAGTCGGGGTTGAGGAGCATGAGCTGTAAAAGCTCTGATCTCTTGACTTCTCCACCACTGAATCCGTCGTTTACGGCTCTGTTCAGCATGTCCTCCATTCCCATGAACTTTGCATACTCCTCTATTTTCTTCTCTGCATCCTCCTCGCTCATACCTGCAACTCTCGCGCAGTACCTCAGCACATCTATGAGCTTGACTCCGCTAACCTTCGGCGGATTCTGAAAAGCTATCCCTATACCCCTCCTGACCCTCTCGTTTGTCGGCAGCGATGTTATGTCCTCACCCCTGAACGTTATTCTACCTTGGAACACCTTGTAATTCGGGTGGCCTATGATTGTTGAGAGGAGGGAAGACTTCCCGCTACCGTTCGGACCGAACAGTATGAACGTCTGACCTTCTTTGACATACAAGTTCACGTTTTCGAGAATCTTCTTTCCTCCAGTTTCAACGCCGAGATTGATTACTCTCAAAGACTCCATAGAATTTCGCTAAATCCGTGAAATTAAAAACCTTTGGATGATAAATCGGGTGACAGATCGTTTGGTACGGTTGTTGATACTTAAGCTAACGATGTTTGCACTTTTTGGATTGCGGGCCGTAGGAACAACTAATGGATTAGGGACGTAAAAACGTAAAAAGTCAAAGGTTATTAATTCGCCTCTCTTAATAATCTTTATGAAATCCGTTGGATTCGTGACTAGATACCCTCCAACTCACTGCGGAATTGCCGAGTACTCGAGGTTCCTCGTTTCTGCCCTGAAGTCCCTGAACCCCAAGATGAAAGTTACTGTTTTCACGACGAACGAGTCGGGGGAGGAGAGGTATGTTGACGAGATAGGCGTTGAAGTAATTCCCTGTTTTGGCAGGTTTGAAAAAGACTACTCAAAACTTATAGATGCCGTGAACGAGAATAGAGTTGAGGTTCTGCATGTTCAGCACGAATACGGAATATTTGGATTCGGAAACGATGTTCTGAAAACCTTGAAGGAGTTGAGAGAGGAAAAAATGGTCGAGGCCACCGTCGTTACGACTCACACAGTCGACCATCCCTACACAGCAAGACCGGAGGTTTTCGAGTTTCAGAAGAGCCTCGACTTTGTCGATGCTATAGTTGTTCACAGCGACCTGCAGGAGTTCGAGCTAATAACTCAGGGAGTCGATGTTAAGAAATTGCACCAGATACCTCACGGAACGCTGATAAACCCCTACCTTGGCTACACGAAGCAGTTCCTCGCGAAGAGTCTCGGGCTGATGGAGGAGTTCTGCGGGCTAGTTCTTGCAATTCCCGGTTTTATGAGGAAGGACAAGGGGATAGACATACTGCTCGAGGCTTTAAATTACATGAAGGACCTGAAGTTTACCGTCGTTCTTGCAGGAGAGCCGAAGGATGAGAGTGTTAGAGAACTGGTAGAGCAGTTCGAGTCGAAAACTGTCCTGATAGAGAGATATCTCTCGAGCGACGAAATTCTTAGAGTAGTAGCTCTCGCAGACGCAATAGTCCTACCGTACAGAGACAGAAGAGGTGCCTACGCCGTTAGCGGAATTCTTCACCTCTCCATGGGTGGATTAAAGCCGATAATAGGTAGTAGAGCTCCAAGGCTCGTGGAGCTCTGCCAGTTCGCTCCACTCATGACCATACCCCCAAACAACGCCGAAGAGCTGGCAAGAAGGGTCAGGTGGCTCGCAAACAATTACGAGTTTACGGTCTCTTACATGAGTGAGCTTTATGCCTACGCTGCAAGGACACAGTGGATAAGCGTCGCACATGAGCACTACAGGCTGTACGAGGAGCTGACGGGAAGAAGGGAAAGGTATGCAGTTGAGTGATTTTTGCTCTTTCTTAAACCTTAAAATCTCATTAAAAAATTACCCGGAGAAGTTCACGCTGAAGCTCGTTCTCACTTCGCCGTTTACGTAGATCCTCACTGAGTAATCTCCCTTTAGGTTTCCAAGTTTCACACTCTTCGAGTACTTTGTCAGCACTTGAGTGCACACACCATCTGCTTTGCTGCACGTGAAGTAAACGTTTATTTCGTTTCCCTTCACACTCATTCCGTCGTACTTCACCCTGTAGCACGTGCTGGGGAGAGTCATGGTGACGTAAAGGCACCACTCGCTGGAGTTATTTTCACACTTTATTACGACTGCGTTCATCTTTGCTGGATAAGCTCCGTTGTGCTTACTCGTGCACCCGCATAGCACTGCGGACAGTGCGAGAACCAGTAGAACTGCAGTGACTTTCCCCATTGTGCTTGCTCTTTCCGGAGATTAAAATTTAAAGTTTTTTCTTTTTTGTTCCGGATTCTGGAACTTCACTGTGAGAATGTGTGCGAGGGCCACGAGTGCTGTCATTGTACTTCCAGCCTCGTAAACGCCGGAAATCGAAAGTACACCAAACGCTGTCGGTCCGAGAGTCTGCCCGAGTTTTGAAATCGAACCGTACGTGGACATAATTGCAGCTCTCTCCTCTGCCCTCGTCATGGAAACGATCTCGTGCTGCAGGGTTGGCAAAACTGTTCCCTGAGCAAAGCCGAAGACCGTTGCTGGAAGGAAAAAACAGTATTCGCATCCGGAGGAATATGAGGCGAGTATTCCAAGAAGAGAAACGCTGTAAGCGATAAATCCAGTGGGGATTACTTTTTTCCCCAACTTCCCGGATATCTTCGTAAGGTTTGCTGCAAAAAGCGCTGTCGAGAGAGACATCGTTGCCTGAACTTCTCCAACAGTTACACTCGAACCTCCGGCACTCTGGACTGCGAACGGCAGGTAGGCAAGAAAAGTTCCGTAGAGAATAGAGTAAGCAACCATCCCAGTGAGAAAAAGGGCATACATTTTTCTGTTGAAAGTTCTTCTTACATTTTCGAAGTAACTGGAAAGGCTGCCCTCGCTCCTGACTTCCGGTAAGGGGGAAAGGATCACGAATGCAGAAACCGGAAGTGCAACGAGAAACATGTAAAAGGGGTACCTCCAGCAGAGGTCTGCTAGGTATCCTCCCGAGAGCTGGTAGAATGCTATTCCCGTGGTCAGAACACTCGCGTTGTAGCCTATAACCTTCGCTCTTTCCGTGCCTGTGTAGGCGTCTCCTATTATCGTGGTAGACAGTGCCACGAGAGAGGACGCTGAAGAACCCTGAATCAACCTGAGAAGGAGCATCGTTCTGAAGTCGACGAAGGCGCACAGAAAACCTGAAACTCCGAAGACGAGTATGGCCGTGAAAACGACGGGCTTCCTGCCGAACCTATCTGCTACTATTCCAGTGAGAGGTGAAAACAATATCCCCGGGAGAGTGAAGAACACGATTAACATTCCTGCCTCCTGCCTCGTAACGCTCAAAGCTCTGGCGATTTCTGGCAGAGCGGGAGCTATGGCTGAAACGCCCATGACGCCCATCAGAGTGACCGCGTATGCAGTGTGGGCAGGCTTTAGCTTCATCCTTTAGTCCCCCCGTCAGTGTAGAAGCAGGACGAGCACGAGTGCCGTGTAAACTACGTTCAGGATGGAGCTTATCAGCGCTATCTTCAACCCGAGTCTGACCCCAAAGTATGCTATCCTTCCTGGCAGAGAGTGCCTCACGAAAACGACAGACATCGATATTATGCTCGTCAGGAGCAGAGCTGCAACTGCCTGCGCAGGGGTTATCACGTGGCTAGCGAGAAGAGAACCGGCAGCTGCGAAACCTGAGGTTGTATCGGCTATTCCTGCAGCCACTATTGCAGATGCTTGGCCGGGTAGACTGAGAACTCTGAAGCTTTCGAGGGGTTTGAAAGCATTGTACGCTATGAGCACGGCCGTAATCGTGTAAACGAGCACGAGCCTTGGAAGTATTTTTCTGAGAACTTTTACTGCTCTCTTGACACCCTTCTTTACTTTTTTTTCAACTCTTTCTCCCGTTTTTTTTGTTTTTTCGACGTTTTTGATTCTTTTTGTCCTTCCCGAGCTCTCGTTCGAGCCTGTATTTGATCCTACGCTGTTCGGGTTCGAAAGTATGAAGTGCCCAGCAATCGCGGCTGTTGCTGTCACACACAGGCTGATGAACATCCTCGCAGATATGTATAGAATTCCTGCCTGAAGTCCGAGCAGTGGTATGACCACGGGTATAAAGTAAACGAAAACGTGGTTCAGAAAGCTGAAGAAGCTGCTGACGAAAGAAGCGATTATTGTCTCCTTTTCGCCTATCACACCGTTTTCGTAGAATCCCGCGAGCATAGCACTTCCAGCGTTTCCACTCGCTACATAGGTTATAACAGCAAGCCCAGACTCTGGGGAAAGGTTTGCGAATCTGACGAGAGGACGGATTATCCAGGCAATCTTATCTATAATCCCAAGTTCACTGAGAACGTTAGCGAGGGTTATAGCGAGAACGAGAATAGGGATGATGTGAGTGAAGAGATATTCAAGTTTGAGAAAAACAGTGGAGAGAGACATTTACTCCCTGTATTTGTCGAGTATTTCGAGTATTTCGTCTATCTGCTCGGGAGTGAGTGTCATCCTCTCCTTGGCGTATATTATTCTGACCTCGTCCCTTATCCTCGGCATTATATCTACTATCTTTACGGCGAGTTCTCTTCTTCCGACTTGGGGCAGTTTCTCCAGCTCTTGCACGAGCTCTCTCGCCTTATCTGCTGGAAGTTTGGAGAAAAGCCTGAGATGCTTCAGGGCTCTTCTCGTCTCGAAAGTCAGCTCAGAAACACTCTTTCTCTCTTCCGCTATTTTCTCCATTACTTCTTTTGCCTCCGATATCGTTATGTACTGAAATTCGACAACCTCTTTGAATGCCATGTACTTTCACCGCTTTTTACCTGTTTTATCTGGATCTGACCAATAACCCAGCAAATATAAAGATTAGGCGACTCTGAGTACTAAATAAAATCGTTACTCTGACGTTTTCTGCGGTTTCAGATGCTCTGGTCTTACTATGAGAGTCTTCATCTTTCCTCCATCTCTAACTTGGACTAGGTAAGCTCTGCCTCTCTGTCCGATAACAACTCCAGTTCTGCCCTGGAAGCGCGGGTGGGGCATTCCCTTGTGCACGGCCGGCTCTATGTCTATGTGGACGTATTGTCCCACCTCGAACGTCTGCAAAACCTTTCTTATCTTCACTCCTTTCTCCCTAATGCCCTTCCTCAGTTTTCTCCCGGACTTGAACCTGAAACCGTGAGACTTCCAGCCCATCGTTCATTCCCCCTTATCGTGGAGCCCGGATTTAAGGCATGGATTCAAAATCTTCAAGCCCTCCGAGCACGCAAATCACGTCAAGCCTGACAACTCTTGCCGGGCTATTTAAAATTTCCGACAGACTCGGTTTCGTCCTCCCCTTGTCCCCGCTCACGAGCTCCTTTATGTAGAGTCCACTGTCAGCTTCAACCGTAATTACTGCCTTTTTACCCCTGTGCAGCAGAAGTTCGAGTTCGTAGGTCCTTCTTCTCCTGAGTATGTTTGCCCTTCTGTGTTCAACCCTTTCCGGAGTGAACTGTTCAATCACCTTGTAACTCAGCTCCTTAAGGGCCCTCCTGAGCTCATCCTCCCCCACTTCTCTTTCGAATTCAACCACTGCCCGATACTTCTTTCTGAACTTCGAAGTTTTCAACAAAGAAACGTGCCTCGGTTCTGCGAATCCGAGGAACCTTACCCTTACCTTTCCCCCGGCACTTTCGTTTACAGTTCTTTCAAGCTCCCCTAGGTCAACGCTTCTGACTTTTGGATCTCTGACTTCGAGTATGAAAGGTCTCCCGTTTCCCAGCATCCTCGCGTCAACATCCTCTCTCCCGGCACCGTGGAGTACGGCATCTCTAGCTCTCATGATCTCCACGCAGGGCTGTCCTATGAGCTCCTCCACCGACGTGGGATACTTTTTCCCCGAAAAACCGCAGATCTGACAGCCTCTTCCGTTGCAGGCTGAACATATCCACCTAGTCTGGGGTATGTTCCTCACTCTCTTCACGTACCTGCCGTAGATGTAGACGGGAGTAATTCTGACCTCGTAGTCGAGCGTTTCTGCATCCAAAGTTACAGTTGCGTCTCCAAGCTTTTCCCTCCTTGCATCTCTGACGTTTAACAGTTCTGTCAGATGCTTCGTGAGGACATCGTTTATCTCGTGCTTTATGCTCCACTTCCTGCTATCCTCATCGCTTCTTGACTCTTTCAGCTCAAGAAAGAACCTCTCAACCTCGCCTAGGCTCCCCCTCAAAACGCAGCCAGTCTGAATACTTCTGACCTCGTATTCCTTTAGCTTATTCGCAATCTCTCCTGCCACCTCTGGCAACCTCTTAAACAATCCACAGCAGTAAACACACTCTTCCTCCTTGACCTCCCTGACCTCAGCCTTTAGCAGTAGCTTTCTCAGCTCCCTCTCGAGCTCCTCCCTCTGAAACTGAAGCCTCCTGAGGCATCTCTTGCAGAGTTCTACTCTCATTCTTTCAGCTCCTGCTGCCTTGGTGTCTCCGGTGGTTGGTGTGGTCAGATGTTAAAAACCTCTTTTTTAAACTCTTTGTTTATATGTTTTTTTCGAATATCCTTCCTTTGGTCGAAACTAAATGATTTATTGTTACGAAGTTTAAGCTTATTAAAAATTCTAAAGTGAGTACAGTATTTTTGTCTTTAATAACGTTAAACGTCTAATTTATCTCCGACGTTTTCGAGACGTATTTTAAAAAACCTTGCTGACGATCGACACTGGACGAACAAATTTAGAAAAATTTATCTCCCCACTGGTTTACAAAGTAAACAATGGACGAGAAAGACAGAAAAATAATTTCAATGCTTCAGGAGGACGGAAGAACGCCACTCTCAAAGATAGCCGAAGCAGTAGGCTTCTCAGTGATGGGAGTGAAGAAGAGAGTAGAAAAACTCGAGAAAAAGGGAGTACTTAAGATCAGGTCGATGCTCAACGCAGAAAAATTGGGCATAAAACTTGCAATACTGGCGGTGGAGATGGAGAGTGCAGAAGCGATAGAGAAGGCGATAGAGCG
>JAMOMT010000123.1 GCA_027066965.1 Archaeoglobaceae archaeon | reverse complement strand
AAGACCTAAGCCAGAGACATTCCGGGAAGCTTAATATAGCTTCGGGCGTGAGCCCGGGCATGGACACGGCAAACGACCTGAGAATAAAGCTCGCTGAAAAGGGGATAGGGGAGCTCGAAAAGCTCATCCAGAACGTGAAGGTTCAGAAGAGGAAGGAGTTCCTTAATAGGGTAAGGACTATGTCCAGCCTTCTGCAAACGATAAAGTATTCCTATATGCCTCCAGAAGAGATCTTAGAGCTAGAGGAATTCAAAAATCTCGTAAAAGAGGCAAGATCAATAAGAGAATCTATATCCAAGGCAGAGAAGGATTTCAATTTCTATCAAGCCGACTACTGGCTCGAGTACATCGAGAGCTTGCCCGAACTCATGAAGAGGGGGGAGGTGGGCTGTGCGTGTCTGGCAATAAGGTTCTTCTCCGGGGAGGTCACGAGCAGGAGCGAGATCGAGAAGAGAAAGCTCTGGCTCTGCGTCGTTGACTGCAGCTTTAGACTAGAGGTCGTGACAAACTCTTCAGATTTCACACCTGGAAAATTCGCAGCAATAGCTTATCTGCCTCCAAGAAGGTTTGGGAACGTTATCAGCAGGGGGATGTTTGTTTCTACGCTCGAGAGTGGAGAGAAGGGAGAGTTAAGCCCAGAAAAGATAGAGGAGTTGTGCAAGGGAGAGGTTGAGGCAATTGTACTCTCCCTCGTGGAATAACTTTGATTGACTATTTAATTTTTGTATTAAATACAAATCAAAAACCCCACACCATAACAAACTTTTTTCTCTCCATAAACTTCCTTGCAACGTACAGCTCTACGGCTTTCTCCATACCATCGATCATTGGCCTGTTAATAAAGCTCGTTTCCGCAACACTTCTGCTCTCAACTCTCATCCTCGCAACCATCGCCGGAAAACGGGAGTAGTATATCTTCATCCCATAGCCATCGAAGACTGCTCTACTCACCTCAACCCACTCGTCGAAACCATTGGTTATTTCAAGCTCCATTATTCCCTCGAACAGCCCGTCCACTTCAGGCACGCTCTCGTGAACGTCCGTGAGGTAATACTTGCAAACCACTCCAGCACCCGGAACTCCGTATAGAGCGTACTTAGGTCTGTTAAGGGTAAAAACGTCTATGACACTCAAACCGTTAACGAGGACGGCTATCTCCACGGGAAATTTCAGGTAAATTTTAACACTCTTTCCCGGTTCAACGCTCACAGGTTTTTTCAGTTCGAGCATAAGATTTCTCGAAACTTCTACTGGCAAATTGATTGGCTCTACTGGATTTATTCTGAAGTACCTCCCGCCCGCCACGAGTTTCTCAATTCTCCTCGCTATACCAGCATCAACTTTCAGTTCCCTCTCGTAATTCCTGTCACACCTAAGATAAAACAGTTCATGCTCGTACTCGAATCCAAAATCGTGTCTCCCGTAGATGTTTTCTGCGTTCATGGCACCACTTTATACGTTTTTGTCTTTCCCCATTACGAGTTTTTATGATTTAAACGTTCTTGATAAAACTTTTATTACCTCTGACCAACCAGTCAGCAATGATGAAAGAGAAAATTCTCGAGGCGGCGCTTGAGGTTTATCTCGAAAATCCACACGCCACAGTCCACGACGTGGCGGAAAAAGCTGGAGTCTCGAAAAGTACGGTTTTCTACTACTTCGGAAATAAGAAAGGGCTCGAAAAAGAGCTGTTAATGTACGCAATAAAAAGGTACGCTCCTTGGCAGTGCGACACGCTCGAAGAGGCCATAAAAACGAAGTTCGAGATAATAGCGAAGGACAGAAGAGTTCCCAAGATGTTCTTCTATCTAATAGACGGCATACACCAAGTAGATCCGAAGTTCATAGAAGGACTGATAGGTAGGGCAATAGAGAAAGTGAGCAGACTACTCGAAAAGGAGGGTGTTTGCAGTAACAGAATGGCATTGTTTCTAATGGCACTTCTTGACGGAGTGGCAATGTATTCCGTTTATGGCTACCTAAATCCGGAAGAGTACAAGGATTTGTCAGGCATGCTCGTTGAACTCATGAAAAAGTACGGAGAGAAGTGCGAGGATGTGTATGAGAGTAAAAGCAAGTAAATTGACAGTAAATTTATTAATTTATTTGTTTAGTATTACAATAAAAATTTTAAAAAACTAATTAATCTTACAAAATAATAAAATGAAGCAAAATAATAAAATGAAGTGAGAAAATTTAAGAAAATTAAAGATTAAAAGAGCAGCCAGCGTAACACCTTCTCGAGTTATCCATTTTGAGTATTTCCTCCTTCGCAACCGTGCAGTGACACGGAATTACGAGCTCGTAATCCCTCAGCAGTTCCACCCTGCTGAAACCGTGGAATCCACCCATGACTCCGTAAACTTTTCCAAACTTTTCAGCCACTCTCAAAATCGCTTCGAGTCCGGGATGGGAACAACCAGTGATTACGAAAACTCCTCTTCCAACCTCCACAACAAGCGACTGCTCCGGAATCGGTCTCGTGAGAACTCCTGTAGTGTAAATACCCTCAGCTATTTCCCTAGGACTTGTCACCTCCACGAGTTCTGCTTTTCTTGCGATCTCCCTCTTGAGGTTTGGAGAGAACGTTGAAGGAACGACGACGTATGAGGTTCTGGAAATCACGTGATTAAGTCCACCTATGTGATCCCAGTGCTGGTGAGAGAGAACTACAAAGTCAAAGTCCTCTATTCCGAACAGAGAAAGGTTGTGCAGAAGGATCTCCCCATCCCATCCCGTGTCGAACAGAATACTGGTGTTTCTTGCGTGGACAAAACAAGAAAAACCCCACGCAGGAATGAACGGTTCAACCGCTTCGTTGTCGTAAACCACTGCGAACTCCGGCATATTGAGAGTTTTCTCTGAGTTAATTTAAGCTGTTGGGATGTGACTGGTTGTTGATGGGTTGTTGATTCAGATGATTCAAACTAAACAGCTTTAACCATTAAAGCCACACGAGAAAACGGCATTCCTCTCCCTCGCGTACAGGAAGTAAGAGTAGAGTAGCGTTTTCCTGTTTTTCCTGAGTCTGAAGGCCGAAGGATTTGCGAGAACTATCAGCTTCTTCTTCGCCCTCGTAACTGCGACGTTGAATCTCCTCCTTTCAGAGGAGAACGAGAGATCCCTCGTAGAAACGGACGAAAACACGACGACATCTTTCTCTCTACCCTGAAACGCATCGACAGTGTTTATCTCGACTTCGAGCTTACCTATGCTCTCCAGCAGTTTCTTCTGTCCGAGGTAAGGCGTTATTACCGCAATGTCGCTTATCCCACATTCTAAAAACTCTGAACATATACCCGCACAAACAGCTGCCTCTGTTCTGTTAAGCTTCGTGGAGTTAATTCTCTCTTCCTCTCCCCTGACGGCGACAAACACAGCTGGTTTTTCTGGGTCGAGAATTTTCCTGAACCTTTCAGGAGTTTTATCGAAGGTGAGCCTGTTCTTTTGGGATTTTGGTATGAGCTTCCCTCCGTAAACGTACTTTGCTGAAAAGCCGATTATTTCGGGATCACTCCTGTAGTGATTTCCCAGCCAGAAAGTGTGATCTGAGAGAGAGCTGAAAAAGTTGAAAGCACTGAACTGTTCTGGATTTCTACAGGAGAGTACAGGAGGTAGCTGATTCGGATCTCCGACCAGTACGACTTTTTTAGCATACATCAGCCCGGCGAGAGCTTCTGCTATCGTTGCTTGAGATGCCTCGTCTACGAAAGCGTACTCGAACTCGTGTAGGGGATAGGGAGTTAAAGCGCACTTCATCAGCGTCGCACCGACGACCTTAGCTTCAGCAAGAAGTTTTCTCACCCTCCTTTCAGCTTCCTTTAGAATTTCAACAACATCTCCTGCCGACCTTCTTTCAGACAGTATTTTCAGCGAGAGCGTTTCCACGGCGTGCTTTCTTACTTCCGGAGAGAGCTTGAACGGATAGCCGAGCCTTACGGCAAATCCGGGCTCGAGCTTTTCTATCACGTTGTCAACAGCCCTGTTCGTGTGGGCTGTAACGAGAATTCTTCCCTTCCTGCCGAGAAGCTTCGAAGCGACGCTTATGAACCTCGTCTTACCAGTTCCGGGAGGTCCCACGACGAGGAGGAACTCTCTATCATTTAAGGAGAGAGTTGCAGAGAGTGCTTTACTCTGCCACTCGTCAAGCTCGTTTTTAGGTACAAAAGTTTCATTCTCACTACCACTGAAGGGTTTCACAGAGTTAGGGTCGAAAGCATCTATCAGCTCAAGCTGAACATCGTACAGAGTGGTACTCTCCGCTTCAACGAAGATTTCAGGATTTTCGGACTCTGACACGGCTTTCTTAACCATAACAACTTTTCCGCTTGAGTCTACGACGAAGCCGTAAGGATGAACCTTTGAGTCGCTAAAGTAGCCGAGAAACGTTCCGGGCTCAACCTTTCTTTCGAGTTTCAGGATTGAGAAGTCCCCCACTTCTTCCAGCACTTCTCCCGAAAACCTCTCTCTACTGAGAATTTCCCTCTCTATCCTCGATTTCTCGGCCAGCAGAATTTTCCTCAGTTTTTCAAGTCTCTCTTCCAACATTTCCAACATTTTCTCATTTCTCTCATTGTTCCTTGCCACCTTCATCCATCTCTTTTACAGGCTTGGACAGAGGTAAAAAACAGTTTTTCTGTACTCCATAGCATGAGACTCGACGTTTACCTTGTGGAGAGAGGATACTTCAGTACTCGTCAGAAGGCAAAGGAGGCGATAAGAAGGGGGTTCGTCAGGGTTAACGGAGTTGTCGTGAAAAAGCCCTCCAAAGACGTCAGAGGAAATGAGGTTATCGAAGTGGAGTGCGAGGAGAGACCTAGGGGTTACTGGAAGCTTAAGGAGATAGACGAGGAGTTCGGGCTTTTCAGCGTGTACAGAGACTGCAGAGGTGAGTTAGAAGAGAAAAAGATTGAGCCCAATAAAAAGCCCAAAACTGAATCCATAAAACTTAACGCAGACGCCCTCGATATCGGGAGCAGTGCCGGAGGTTTCCTTGTCTACGCATCGGAAAGGTGCAAGACCGTTATTGGAGTAGAATATAGTATGGAATTTCTCGAACAGCTCAAAAAAGTTAAGGACAGGGCGAAAAACGTAGAAGTTATTCTGGGAGACGCTTTCAGTATCGAGCTGAGAAAGCAGTTTGACATTATTCTGATAGATGTAACAACCGATGCGATTAATTCTGTAGTTCTAGCGAGAAAGTTCTATGAAAACCTGAAAGAAGGAGGGAAGATGCTCATCGTCCTCAAAGGTGCGAGCGAGGAGGAAGCAAAGAATCTGGTGGAGAAAGCCGGGCTTAAGGTGAGGAGAACGGTAAAACTAGGGGAAAAGAGGGAAGTTTACGTTCTAGTAGATAAAATTACATAAAAAATTATTCGTAAACGACTTTCTTCAGTCTATCCATAACATCTATCACACTCTTCTCAAACTCCTCGGCTTTTTCGAGCAACTCAATCAACCCGTACTTCTCCATCTCCTCCATCATCTCAGGATGGGATGTTATGAAGTCCCTAAGATTTCTCACAGAAGAAGCAGCATCTGCAAATATATCGTTCAGCATCACAAGCATTAGCATTGCTCTACTCTTCTCGTCAAACATGTTTCACCTCTCCTACGGCTCGATCACAGTTCGATCAGGCTAACTTCTCCGTCCTCGTAAATAGCGTAAGTTCTCTTTCCAGTCAGGTAGCCACAGACCTCTCCAGGGTTAATTATTAGCTTGGAGTCGAGCTTTTCGACTTTTGACTCGTGGGTGTGGCCGAAAACAACAATGGAGTAGTCAGTTCTCTTCAGAACACTCAGAATCCTGCTGTCAGTTCCGTGGTAAACGACTCCAAGTGGGAACTCGACTATCTCCCCTATCTCCCAGCCCTTCTGAGTTGCTATTTCAGTGAGGAGCTTCTTCTCCCCGTCGTTGTTCCCGAAGGCTATGTAGAGCTTCGTTTCGAGCGGAAAGAACTCCTTCAGCGTGAATGGAGCCACTATATCTCCAGCGTGCACTATGAACTCCGGCTTTTCCCTCTCTAGCTCCTTTACGAGGTCTCTAACCGCTGAGAGGTTGTCGTGCGTGTCCGAAATTATTGCGAACTTCATGAGGGTAGGTAGGACTTGGAGGTAGAAATCGTTTTGCCACGAATTATTCCATAGGGCAACCAAAAAAGATATATTCAGCTCACAGGGTCTCTTTGTTGAAGCCCGGGTAGCTCAGCTCGGGAGAGCGTGCGGCTGAAGACCGCATGGTCGCCGGTTCAAATCCGGCTCCGGGCACTTTTAGTTTTGTATTCTTAAAAACAAGCAATTCAAGAAACCGAGAAAGAGTTTATAAAGACTCGAATACAAATCCAGTTAATGCCAACCCTCACGGTGGATGTACCAATCGACATCTCCCAAAAAGATCTGAAGATAGCTATTGCCGTTCAGCTTTACAGGGAGGGGAAGCTAACGTTAAAGCAGGCAGCGGATCTTGCTGATTTCTGTGTTGAAGATTTTATAAAAATTCTCAGCGAGAAAAAAGTGAGTGTAATAAACTGGGATGAAAAAGAGCTTGATAAGGAGTTAGAAAATGCAGATAATTTCTAACACTTCTCCGCTGATAATCCTCAAGAAGAGCGGTGCGATTTTCATTCTCGAAAGACTGTTTGATTCTGTTCTCGTTCCCCATTCTGTTCAGGATGAACTGTTCAAAAAAGAGAGGAAGTACTTCTCAAAAGTAAAGTTTCTTAAAGTTGAAGGAGTAAAAGATGAGCACCTCGTTAAGGCCCTTGCACTTACGGTAGACAAAGGAGAAGCGGAGGCAATTGCTCTTTCGATAGAGAAAAACCTCATGTTACTCATCGACGATTTAAAAGGCAGAAAAGTTGCCGAAAGAATGGGTGTGGAGTACATCGGGACACTTGGACTTTTAAAAATTACCAAGAATAAAGGAATAATCGATGAAATAAGGCCGCATATACTGAAACTTCTGGAGTCTGGTTACTACCTTGATCAGAAACTGATCGAAAAGTTTCTGGCACATGTGGGAGAAAATCTTGAATAATAGATTAAAATATTTGATTTCAGTGAATTTGTCTCAGAATAGTATTACAGTATGCCGAATTTTTTGACAATTTCATATATAGTACTCTTAACCTCTTCAGGAATTTGACTTAATTCAACAATTTTCTTGGCGATCTTCTTTCCATGCTTCACTTTATTATAAAGTTTACCTTTCCCATGTAACTCACTAATCATTTCTTTATTTTTAGGATTGCTAGGATCGTAATCACTTCTCTTCTTAAATAATTCCTCACTTAATTTATAAGGATCATCGTCACAGAAACCTATTTCAGACATCAATTCAATATTCAAAGCCTGTTCTATGGCACCTTTTGTGAACAGGTTCTCAATTGTTCTAACATATTTTCCACTCTTTTTCCAGAAATAGACGGGTATTCCTACGTTTTCAAATTTCTGTCTAAGCTCTTTCTTTTTAGTGGATAAATCTGAAGATTCACTTTTAACATCTGAGTCTAAAATCACAACTATGTTGGGGTTTACTTTTAACAAAACAGCAGGATCGTGATGTTCTATGTTTGATCCTCCTATTGGCAATATTGCTATATTGTACTCATCCCAATTATCAAAAATGGCATCAGCAAAAATCTTTACAATTTCTACATCTGAGGGGCCCTCAACAAAAATGATACCATTGGTGAGAAAGATATCGCTGGGAGAAATACCAAGCTCTTCCAGAATTTCCTGATCGCCTTCAAATTTTCTAAGTTTTGTCTCACCATTCTCTTTGATTAGAAGATACGTAGTAAATAAATCCGATTTATTGACAAATACACTAGAATGTGTGGAAATAATCACCTGCCCTTCTTTGCTAATGTCCTTAAGTATTGAACACATTTTCTTTTGGGCCCCAATATGTAAGTAAATTTCAGGTTCTTCAAATAGAATAATATACCCCATACCAATTTTCAATTGACGATAAATTTCAAGTATAGCAAGAATTAAATATCTCTGCATGCCGCTACCTCTATTAACTATAGAAATCTCTTTTTTGGTATATTTATCTCTAATTTTTATTTCAGGAGTAAATGCTTTATCCAGCCTGAGTTCTGGAATATCAATTACAACATCTTCAACTTCATCCCACATTTTCGAAACTTCTCGTTTTAGAAAGTCTCGAAGTTCTTCAGTTTCTCTTTGGATAGCATTTTTTAACTTCTTCTTCAAATTAAATACACTTTCCGTTTGGGACTTTCCCTCACTGGTTTTCTCAATTATAGGTAAGAACAATTTAGAAGTTATAGTATCTCTCCCGAATTTTAGTTCATCTTCAACACTTTTAACTGCAGGAATGAACAAAATTTGTGGAATATAGCTTTCTAGGGATTTATAAGTAATTTTTTCATCTTCTAAAAAATACATACCTTTTTTAGATTTTTCACTAGGTTGAAAAACAACTCTGATTCTAATTTTATCACTGCCATTATAATGGCTAATACTCTCAGACAACCCTTAAGGTTTTCTGGAACTCTAAAAAGAAGAGAGATCTCACATTCTTCTCTTATACCTTTGTGGAAATCCTCAATTGACAAACTCTAGTTTTTACATGCAGTATAAATTGCTCTCAGTATATTAGACTTACCAACATCATTCTTACCTATTAGTGTTGTAAACTTCCCAATCTTTAGATAATTTTTGTTTTCAGGAAATATTCGACATGAACGATAATTTTTTAATTTAATACCTACTAGTTCTAATTTTTCTGCTGTATTATAGATTGACATTTAACATACTTCCTTTAATTACCATCCATGAGTTTCACTCCCCAAATAAAACTCAATAATTTCCTATCGTTTTTACATAGCAATAACATCACTCTGTCATTGTTAAGATATTTTGAGATTATTCTGCTTAAATAAATTTTCTTAGAAACTGATCAAATTCGCAGCTCATTAACTAGTTTCTTCAATAACCAAGAATAAACGAAAAACCAAACCAGTTGCACAATCATAACTCACAACCCTTCTTGCCATTACATATATATCCATCCACCCAACCCGACAACCAGCAAAACAGGCCAAAAATCCAAAACCAGCAACACCCAACACCCTCCCATGAAGGCAGTAATCCTCGCCTCCGGACAGGGGTCGAGGATAGGCTACAAAACCAAGGCACTGCTAAAGGTGGCAGGGAGAAGGGTAATAGACAGGACAATCATCCTGCTCAAACCCCACGTCGAA
>JAMOMT010000122.1 GCA_027066965.1 Archaeoglobaceae archaeon | reverse complement strand
AGGAGTGGCTAGAGCGGAGAGAATTCTGGAAGTTCGAAAAACCATCTATGGCGATGCAATTCCTCTACGATGCAGAGGAGTTTTATAGATTCAGGGGAGCTGAAGCTCTCGGTTACCTGTGTAGGGGAGAAACTGCAAGGAACTTCATACTACGCCTGTTCTGGCACCTAAGCGACGAGAGTGGAGCCTACTGTGTAGGCGCTCCCCTTGGAATAGCCGAAATCGGCAGAACAAATCCCGACGTGTTCGAGGGATTCAGGAACAAGTTCGTGTCCCTCGTTGACGACTGGGAGGTGGAGAGGAAGTACGTTGTTTACGGGATGGGAAGGGTTTCCTACCTGATAGAAGACGCATACCCGAACCCAAAGAAGAAAGTGGAAGAAGTTCTTAAAGAGGATGAAAGAGCAGAGGTCGTAGCCTACGCGATTCTTACAGCAAAGAAGCTTGGCCTTCCAGACGATGTATGCGTCGAGGCTGCTGAAAGGTTCTTTGGAGAGAGAGTGAAAATATACGACGGGGAAAAAATTGTCGAGGTTAGTTTCCCGGACGTGCTGAACATGAGCTACTCGTTTTGAAGTGAGCGATCAGACGCTTAGGCTTTAAACTGAAAAAGTCTGGTGTGCAGAAAAATTGCGTGAAAATAAAAAAGCTCTTAAACTCCGGACTTTTAACAGCGATTTATGAGAAATCGTGGGAAAGAGGGCATTACCGGCGTTTCTCCGGTTGTTGGCGTTGTAGTCATCCTAGCAGTTACATTGATACTCGGGGCCATACTAGCCTACCACGCGGAAAGTATGAACTCCAAAATGAAGAACGTGCCCTCATCCTGCTTTTCCCTTTCCGACTGTCCGGAGACTCTCAGCTCCGGAAAGGTGTTCAGGTTAACCGAAGTTGGAGGGGACTCACTGATTCCCCAGAACCTCAGGATACTCGTGAAGAACGGTAGCAGCTCCTACGACCTCGAGTGGAACGGCTCCGCTTTTACAGGAGGCAACCTCTCCATACCCGTGAACGGGGAGATAACACCCGGCACGGCTCTAACGTGCTACCAAAACTCCAGCGTGTTCTCCGGAAAAACGAAACTCGAAGTTGTAATAATATACAGACCCGCTGGGGCCATAATATTCAGGGGGTCAGTCTGGGTCGTTTAACGGTTTAACAAGCCAAAAAGCGCTGTCAATCTCCCCTACAGCCCCTTCTCCTTCCTCTACCTCTTCCTCTCCTGCCCCTACCGAAGTTCAGAGAAATGCTGGCACCACACCTCGGACACACCACATCGCTCACGTGAGGGGAGAAGGGTTCCTTCCAAGAATATCCACACTCCTCGCAGAAAAACACCCTTGACACGTTTCCGTATACGTCAACGCTCGCTCCGCCCACTATCGCCATGCTCGCCTTTTTCCTCGCCTCCTTCAGTATCCTGTGAAACGTTGGCTGAGAAACACCCATTCTCTCAGCAGCTTCCACCTGAGTTAGTCCTTCTATGTCCGCAAGTCTCAAAGCCTCGAGTTCCTCGGGCGTGAACTCAACTACCCCAGGATACGCGGGAAGTTCAGCAAAAAACCTCCTGCACCTCCTCCTGCCTGGCATGCTTCTACCTTGTACCTTTTCTCTCGTTTACTTCTAACCAAGTTCGACCGTTTTCCCACGAGTTTCTCCCAAACCTGTCTTCAAACGTTTCTCAAACTTTCCTTGATCGGCAAACTAGCATAAGGCTAGCTTACGGGCCTTATCTCAACCTCGACGAAGTCTCCAACTTTTAGCTCGAGTTCGCAGTACTCGGAGTAGTCGAGAGTTATGCTTGCGTCGTCCATCATGGAGCTAACGCACGCATCACCTATCTGTTTACTCAGCTGCACGAGCCTGAACGGATCTTTCAGTGCGTCTTCGATACTGGGAG
>JAMOMT010000121.1 GCA_027066965.1 Archaeoglobaceae archaeon | reverse complement strand
TCGAAAGAGAGGAAGTTAAGAAGGCTTTCGTCGAGATAATAGCTAACGCCGAAAGGCTTGGAAATGTGAGGATAGACGGAGTGCTTATTCAGGAAATGGTGAAGGGCGGGAGAGAAGTAATAGTCGGAATGAAGAGAGATGCGAGCTTTGGTCCGCTCATCATGTTCGGTCTTGGCGGAATATACGTTGAAGTGTTTAAGGATGTGACGTTCAGGATAGCTCCGGTGAGCGAGGAAGATGCAACGGACATGATCAGAGAAGTTAAAGCATACAAACTGCTGAAGGGAGTGAGGGGGGAGAAGCCAAGCGACGTTAAGGCTATAGCGGAAGTAATAATGAAGATGTCTCAGCTAAGCTTGGAGTTCCCGGAGATAATGGAGATGGAGATAAACCCGCTGAGAGTTTTCGAGAAGGGGTGCAGCGCTCTTGACTTCAAGATTAGTTTTAGGAAGTTTTCATGATCATTCGTTCAAAGAGGTGGTGTTATGAGAAGTCTGCTCGTTTCCTCTATAGACGAATACTCCGGAAAGAGTGGAATAATTGCCGCTCTTGGCGAGATGTTTAAGGAGAAGGGTCTGAAAGTAGGCTACTTCAAGCCTTTCACGACTTTCGACGACGCGGATGTTGAGGTGATGAAAGACATACTCTCTCTTGAGGAGGATGAAGAGAAGCTCTGTCCCGTCAGAATAGAGAGTTACGCTGAGTTCATGCTCTCCTCAGACCCTGTGGAGCTCAGGAAAAAGGTGATAGACGGTTTTACTGAGGTGGCTGAGGGAAAAGATTTGGTCTTCGTGGAGGGGTCAATGGGCTACTTTGCGGGAGAAGCTGTTGGCCTGAGTGACATAGACGTTGCTCAGATGCTCTCGTCGAAGGTTCTCATGGTCGCGAGGTACGCTGGGGACTTCACGATAGACAGGCTGCTCTCCGCTTCGAAGGTAATGGGAGACATGCTCGCCGTGATAAATCAGGTTACGGGATTCAAGAGGACGTACTTCGGAACGATAGCTTCCAGGATCCTGGAGCCGAGGGGAATAAAGCTCGTTGGAATGCTGCCGAAGGATGAGATGCTTGCAGGTATGAGCGTGGAGGAGATCAGGAAAGCTTTGAATGGAATATACTTAGTGGAGCCAAAGGAAGATGTGCTAATTGAGAGTTTTCTGATTGGTGCGATGTCACCTCAAACAGCTATGAGCTACTTCAGGGCCGCGAGAAGCGCAGCTGTGATCACTGGGGGAGATAGAGCCGATCTGCATGCTGTTGCAATGGATGCGGGGATAAAGTGCCTGATACTGACTGGCAACATGGAGCCTCCAGCCACGATAATTGGCATGGCCGAGAGGTACGGAGTTCCACTCATACTCGTCAAGGAGGACACCCTCACTACGGCTGAAAAACTCGGCAGGGCTTTTGGAAGAGTCAGGATAAGGGGGGAAAAGAAGCTCAGGAGGTTCAGGGAGATAGTCGAGCACTACGTCGACGTTTCAGCAATTCTGAAGAGTTTAGGACTTGAGTGATTTTTTATTTTTATGTAGTTATATTTTTTAGATTACTAATCTTGTAATCGTGTTTTTATTAATAAAAGATAGAAAACTTTATAAAAACTAAAAATCAAAAAGCTTCCTATAAATCCTTCCCTGCATTCCGTGGAAGACTGCGTAGCCTTCAGCGTACTTCTGGTCTATGCCCTGCTTGTCGAAAGAAACGAGTTCTTCCCTGTACAGCGAGTAGGGCGAATCCCTTGCAACGGGCATTACGCTTCCCTTGAACAACTTCACCCTCACCCAGCCGGTAACTCTCTCCTGAGTTTTGTCTATGAACGCGTTCAGAGCGTCGAAGAGTGGATCGTTTGTTAACCCATAGTAAACGAGCTCAGCCCACTCCTCCTCAACGAACCTCTTGAACT
>JAMOMT010000120.1 GCA_027066965.1 Archaeoglobaceae archaeon | reverse complement strand
CGTCGAAATCCCCAAAGTCAGCTGGGAGGACGTTGGTGGGTTAGAGGACATAAAGAGGGAGGTAATAGAAGCAGTCGAGTGGCCGCTCAAGTATCCTGAGAAGTTCAAGAAGTTCGGAATAAGGCCTCCGAAGGGTGTTTTGCTTTACGGACCTCCAGGCACTGGTAAAACGTTGATAGCCAAGGCAGTTGCTAACGAGAGCAACGCGAACTTCATAAGTGTCAAGGGCAGCGAGCTGCTGAGCAAGTGGCTTGGAGAGAGCGAGAAAGCGGTTAGAAAGATATTCAGAAAGGCGAGACAGGTTGCACCCTGTATAATCTTCTTCGACGAGATAGACGCAATAGCTCCCGTCAGGGGGTTCGAGGAGGGTACGAGGGCTGTTGAGAGAGTAGTGAACCAACTCTTGACGGAGATGGACGGCTTGGAGGACCTCGAAGGAGTCATGGTGATAGGTGCAACCAATAGGCCGGACATGCTCGATCCGGCTTTGCTCAGGCCCGGGCGTTTCGACAGACTCGTTTACGTAAGACCTCCTGACAAGAAGAGTAGACTCGCGATATTCCGTATACATACTAGAAACATGCCTCTTAGGGGAGTCGATCTCATGGAACTCGCAGAACTGACAGAAGGTTACGTTGGTGCAGATATAGAGGCCGTTTGCAGGGAAGCGGTGATGCTTGCGATGAGAGAAAACATAAACGCGGAGTATGTTGAGAGGAGGCACTTCATGGAAGCTCTGAAGAAGGTCAAGCCGAGCATAACGGAGTCGATGATGTCGTTCTACGAGAGGTTCGAGGAGAAGTCAAAGCAGGAGAGAGCAAAGCTCACAGCGAAGGGGATAATAGGATACGGGTAATATATTTTCTGAGTTTATATTTATCTTTTTTAGTTTCACTCTTTTAATTCAATTAAAATCTAGTTCCCTCAGGCTTGCAGAGTGCGAGAATGTAAAAGTTATTAATTTCCAGTTTCAAGCTCTGGATATGGTAAAGGTTCTCGTCGTTGACGCTGGAGGAAGGGGGAACGCAATCGCTCACGCGTTTTCAAGGAGCGAGAAGGTTGATGAGGTTTACGTAACTCCTGGCAACGCTGGAAGTGAACTCTTTCCAAAGTGCAGGCAAGTTGGCACTGCCAAGTCGATAAGAGATCTGGACGGGATAGTAAAAGCAGCGAAAGAGCTCGACGTTGACCTCGTGTTTGTTGGGCCAGAAGAACCTTTGAGTCTCGGTTTAGTTGATAGGCTTGAGGAGGAGGGAATTCCCACTTTTGGGCCAAAGAAAGAACAGACACTGATAGAGGCCAGCAAGTGTTGGGCTAAAGACTTCTTGGCGAGGATAGGTGTACCAATTCCCGCTTACAAAAACTTCGACGACCCAGAGGAAGCGAAGGATTACGTTAGAGAGCAGTTTGAGGCTGGTAGAAAAGTGGTCGTTAAAGCAGACGGGCTTGCTGCAGGAAAGGGAGTTTACGTTTGCGACAGCGTTGAGGAAGCTCTGCTGGCAGTTGAAGAGATAATGGTCAAAAAGAAGTTTGGAAACGCTGGGAACAAAGTGATTGTGGAGGAGAGGCTTTACGGAATAGAAGTCGCCTTTACGGCCGTTACGGACGGGAAGTGCGTTAAGCCTTTCAGTCACGCGAAGGACTACAAGAGGGCCTTCGATCCCGACGACTTGGAGGAGATGAGAAATTTCTACATGGGCGTCAGGAAGAAGTACCTAACTCTCGAGCAGGCTAAAGAGTTGTTTGAAAAAGGGATGCTGACAAACCCTAACACTGGCGGTATGGGAGCTGTCAGTCCGCATCCAGCCGTTAACGATGATGTGGAAAGGAAAATAATGGAGCTCGTCGTAGAACCAATAATTAGCAACTACGACTTCAGAGGAATTCTGTACCCGGTGATAATGCTCGTAAATGAGGACGGGGAGCTGATACCG
>JAMOMT010000119.1 GCA_027066965.1 Archaeoglobaceae archaeon | reverse complement strand
GACGTAGAGTTGGGGAGTGTTGAGGTCTGGGGAATCAGCCACTGTTCCAACCTTCCTAAGCACGTTGCTGAAAGGCAGGCAAGGTCTGCTGTTGACACTCTTTTGAAGGAAGGGGTAAAGACTGGAGTCGAGAGAGTGAGAATAGAAGTGAGAAAGAGTCTATCGACTGGGAGTGGAATTACTCTCTGGTGCAACGCTCCCATTGGTGGGAGTGCTCTTGGCGAGAAGGGAAAGAGAGCCGAGGTCGTTGGAAAAGAGGCAGCAGAGGCCCTACTTAGGGGTTTGAAGGTAAAAGCGGGGGTTGACGAGTGGGCTGGAGACCAGTTGATGGTCTTTGCAGCACTCGCGAGTGGTATTACAAGGTACAAAGTCTCAAGAGTTACCAAGCACCAGATAAGCAACGCCTACGTGATAAACAAGTTCTTCGAGGACTGCGTGAAGATAGACGAGAAAGAGGGGGTTATAGAGGTTAGGGGGACTGGAGTTCTTTGAATTATCGTAAAGTTAATATGAGAATCCACAAGTGAGTATTTTTCTATGAATCAAGTCGGTTATGAAAAGGGAGTAGAGCTAGAGAAATTAGTTGCACAACTTTTTAGAAGTAAAGAGTGTTATGCACAATATAAAGCTCAAAGGTCGATCAGGTGTTGAACATCAAATCGACGTTTATGCAGAATAATAAATGCCCACTACATATCTCAATAAGCGATAATAATTGAATGTAAGGCGCATGACAAACCGGTAAACAAAGATATAGTTATGAAACTAATATCAGGAAGTCTTAGATTTAGGGATTGACAAAGTTGTAGTTGATGCATGAAACGTTAGCGACTTCATCGGTGGGGTCTTGGCAAAAACGATTCTCTTCCAAGACTAGATCGCTATTTAAATTCTTAATTTTTAATTAAATCTTTTATCTTACAGAACTAAACACCAAACGCCGGGGCTGGGATTCGAACCCAGGAGCCCTTGCGGGCACCGGCTCTCAAGGCCGGCGCAGTACCTCTCTGCAACCCCGGCTCTAGTGATGCAGAATATGCAACGTTTTTAAGCTTTTACTCTCCACACACTATCATGGAGAACGTGTTTGAGGCCGAGACCTCCATGAGCGGGAGGGAGCTTGCTGAATTCCTTAGAAAACTTGCAGACAGCATAGAGAAGGGTACTATTACCCTGACCGTGGACGATAAAAGAATAGAGCTCCCCCTGTCCGAGCCTGTGGACGTTGAGGTTTACTACGAGGAGGATACGGGAGAACTCGAACTCGAGATAGAGTTCAGGAGGAGGAGCAAAATAGCAGTCTCGGATTGACATGTCCTGCATATTTGGCATAGACATAGTCAGGGGCTCTCTTCACGGCAGAAGAAGGCCAAAGTACGCTCTGTACGTACTTGGGCTCAGGGAGAAAAGAGGAGAAGAAAAAGAAGGCAAAAAGACCGAAAGTAACGTAGACAGAGAGTTCAGGGAGATATCAAGAGCTAAGCTCTTTAGGCTTGTAAAGTCCTATAAACCGGAGATTATAGCCATTGACAACACATCAGAGCTGTTTTCCTCGAGAGAGGAACTGATATCCTTCCTGAAAAGACTCCCGGACATTAAGCTCGTTCAGGTTGCAGGGAGATATCCACTTCCAGCTCTCGCTAAGAGGTTTGGTCTCAGGATAGATATAAGAAACCCCCTAGACGAGGCCAAAGCCTGTGCTATACTCGCGAGCTTTGGCGTAGGAGAGGAAGTGTCCGTTTTCTCGGACAGAACGATAATAACGGTCTCTAGAAACAGAAGTCTTGGAAAAGGGGGATGGAGCCAGAACCGCTACAGGAGGAAGGTTCACGAAGAGGTTAGAAGAGTTTACAGGGAAATAAAGGAGATCCTCGACGAGAAAGGGCTCGAGTACGAGGAAGAGGTCAGGCACGGCTACGGAGGTATTTCGAGGGGTATAATAACCGTTAACGCTCCAAGAAG
>JAMOMT010000118.1 GCA_027066965.1 Archaeoglobaceae archaeon | reverse complement strand
GAGAACTTCGTCAGAGCTTTTGGTTTTTCTGAAGTTTACAGGGACATTTCGTCTTTAGACATTAGAGAAATGATAGCAAATTCGAAGCTTGAAAGGAACGAGGTGGTGGAAAAGTACGAAAAGTTTCTACTAGAGAACTTCACCATTTCCGGAAAAGTTGAAGAAGTTGTAAAGAGGCTGAAAGAACTGAGCGTTTTCGGAGGTTTCGTCCTCGGAGACCCCTTCTTCAGAGACGAATCGTCAATGGAGAAACTTAGGTTGATAAATGCAAAATTAAACAAAGACGGCCAGTGAAGACACTTCGAAAATGTAGCTGAGAAAGGTGCCAAGCTACCAGCTACCTCAACTCACGACCTTAACATCAACATCAACCTTAATTTCCTTGACCCTTCTCCCGGGGTAAACAACACACCGGAACCAAAGAATCACAAATTCTCAAAACTTCAGGTAGCCCTTCCTTTCCAGCCACTCGACTTGGGGGTTAGTGTACCTCCAAACAACATCTGCTCTATCGTCCTGAAAAGACCAGGGAACGATTATTACGACGTCTCCTTCCCTAATCCATATCTTCTTTCTCATCTTACCCGGAATTCTTGCGAGCCTCTCCTTACCATCCTCACACCTAACCATTATATGGCCAGCACCCATCATTGACTCCACTATTCCGAACATCTCGTTTTTCTCCCTTTTCGGTAACCTTACCCTTATTACTTCCTCTGCCAAGCAACCACCTCCTTACTCCTTTTTATTTCAACCTTTTTCTTGAGTTTTCCAGGAGTTTATTTAAATACTTTGCAGCTGCAGACTTCAGATCAGCTGGGTGTAGCTTTCCGCTTTCGAAGTCTCTCGCGAGCTCTTCGAAACTCGAGTATTCCACATCTCCTCCGAACTTCTCGTCCCTCTCAACGATAATCTTCTCGAACCTTGGAAATATGTGGTACTTCATTATCTCCATAACCGGGTTATCCTCTACCTGCCTTGCTGGACAGTAAGCCTTCCTAAGCTTTCTCACAACGTCTTCCTCGCTGTCCCTGACGGATATGTAATTACCCTTAGAAGAACTCATCTTCTGCCCGTCAAGTCCGAGCAGAATCGGTGTATGCAGGCAGACTGGCGCTTTGTAACCAAGCTTTGGCAGATTCTCCCTCGCGAGCATGTGTATCTTCCTCTGATCTATTCCTCCAACTGCCAGATCCACTCCGAGGTGAGCTATATCCAAAGCCTGCATCAGCGGGTAGATCATCTGGGAAACAACGGGGTCTTCCTTTCTCCTGCTAACCTCGTCCATACTTCTCCTCGCTCTGTTGAGAGTCGTCATCCTCGCCATTTTGAGCACGTCGAGCGTGTAATTCCTTTCGAGCTGATACTCGCTGCCTAGAACGAACTTCGCTTTGCTCTCGTCCAAACCAAGGGCAATAAAAGCTCTCTTGTTGTACTCTGCTATTCTTTCTATCTCCTCGAAGTCTCCTTTCTCGTTAAGGTAGGCATGAACGTCTGCCAGCAAAACTACTACTTCAAAGCCTGCGTTCTGCAAGTCTATGAGTTTGTTGACAGTCATCATGTGGCCAAGGTGAATCTCTCCGCTCGGCTCGTAACCCACGTAAGCTCTTGGCTTTTCTTTCTCTTCAAGTAGTCTTTTCAGTTCTTCCTCTGTAACGACCTCTACAGCATTTCTCGTTATAAGCCTGAGCTTTTCCTCGAGCATAGCCAGCGGTTCTTCGGCAGATATTAAGGATTTGCTGTAAGCGTAGCTGTGTGCTGGACGGTCTTGCTAGTGCTAAACGATTGCCGAGACGCTAAGCCTTTTTATATCTCTAGCAAACTTCGAGCATGCTTCATCCGGGGTTCACTCTCCTCTCGAGTCTGTCTCTCGTCTTGATGCTACTGTTTGCGTCATCGAAGAGAAGACTGGTTGGGTTTGTGGCGTGGCTACTTTTCGGAGTTGCTTGGCTGTTTAACATCCCTCACTTCCTCTCCATAGGAGACTACTATAACACCGGTATAATGGT
>JAMOMT010000117.1 GCA_027066965.1 Archaeoglobaceae archaeon | reverse complement strand
CTTATAGGGGCTGGCAAGTCCCAGAAGTACTCTCCTCCTGAGTACGAGGAGCTCGACCTCTCCGAGTACGAGACGGAAATAGAAGGAGAGGCCGAGACTTTCGTTAAGGTAGCTGAGGTAACTGGCCTTGCAGAGGTAGCGGAGATAAGGAGGCAGGTTTACGAGGGAAATATAGTCATCGTTGATGTTGCATTTCTCAAACACGACCAGCTAACTCTCGACAGGATAGTTAAAGACTTGAAGCAGCTTGCAGACGACATCAACGGGGATGTTGTTTGGCTCGGAGAAGATTATCTCATTGTTACGCCTACAGGCATAAAGATAGACAGGAACAAGATAAAGGGCGTGAAGAGCAAGTGATTTGGGATGGTACAAATAACCTGCCCCTCTTGCGGCAGAAAAACCGAACTTACGACAGTTGAGTACGAGATACCTTACTTTGGGAGGATTCTGCTAACTTCAATTAGTTGTGATTGTGGTTTCAGGCACAACGACTGCATAGTTCTGGGCGAGAAGGAGCCGAGCAGGTACAGCATAAGAATAAGGGGAGACAACCTCTTTACTAAAGTTGTTCGCTCAACCTCCGGCACTGTCAGGATTCCGGAGCTTGGGGTGGTGATAGAGCCGGGACCGGCCTCTCAGGCTTTCATAACCAATCTCGAGGGAGTTCTCGACAGGGTTAGGGATGTAGTTCTGATGGCCATGAGGTGGAGGAGCGAGGAGGGCGATGAGAAGGCTGTTGAAAGGTGTGAGGAGATTCTGAAGTCAATAGAGGATGCAGTTGAAGGCAAGAAGGAGCTGACCCTGATTCTTGAGGATCCGTTCGGAAACAGTTTGATAGCCTCGGAAGAGGCAACTAAGGAGAAGCTGAGTAGA
Source organism: Archaeoglobaceae archaeon (assembly GCA_027066965.1). Lineage (GTDB taxonomy): Archaea > Halobacteriota > Archaeoglobi > Archaeoglobales > Archaeoglobaceae > WAPX01. The sequence goes on along the minus strand of JAMOMT010000117.1, from coordinate 9,116 downwards.
GAGGACTTGAAGAAGCTCAAGACAGGGATGACCGTCCTCGACATTTCCGGAATAGATGAGAAGGACTTTCTTTAAGTGTTATCAATTTTCATTCCGCACCGAAAGACTTATATTCGGTTAAAATTTATACTGGACATGCATTTCCTGATTTACGCGATTCTGATAGTCATCGTCCTTATCGTACTGGGCTTCTTCGTCATGTTCATCACGACCTACAACAGGTTTCAGCAGCTGAAAAACGGAGCTGAGGCTACTTTCAACCAGATAAAGGTGGCGATGAAGAAGAGACTTGACCTGCTCAACGAGCTCCTTGAATCCGTCAAGAGCTACGCTAGGTACGAAAGAGATACTTTCGAGAGAATTACCAAGTTGAGAACGGAAGTCATGAAGGTCAATACTCCTCGAGATTTGCAGAAGATAGACGCTGAAACGAGGGCTTTGCTTGGAAACATCCTTGTGAGCGTTGAGAACTATCCAGAACTTAAGACCTCTGAACCTGTGCAGAAGCTCATGGAAGCAGCGAATCAGGTGGAAGATGAAATAGCGAGGCTGAGATACACTTACAACAACATAGTCCAGGAGTACAATACGATGATAGACACGATACCTTCCAACGTCGTAGCCTCACTCATGGGACTTAGGAAGCTCGATTACCTGCAGTTCGAGGAGGGGATAGAGAGGAGACCTGAGCTTAGCTGGAGCGTGTAACTATGCTCTTCAGCATACTCATTCTCCTCCTCTTTTCTGCCTTTTTTGCTGCGGTAGTTTACAAATTCAGTCCTAAGTTCGAGGAAAACGGCCAGCTTGCAATCTTGCTTGTGAACCTTGTTCTGATAACGGCTATTGCGTCTTACCTCGCGTTTTTCGGCTTTCCCAAACCGCTGACAGTTGACTACTCTGCCACGATTACGGTTGGGAGCAACCTTTGTTTGAACGAAAGTTACGTTTACCACGTTAAAAACGTGCAGTACAGGGGTCTTTACAGAAAGTTCAATGCTCCACTCTTTGTTTCAGGATACTCTTACGACCAGTACTTGAGCATGCCACACTTCACGCTTCTGAGAGTGTCTGATGGTAAATATCCAGTTTATGCGGTTGACTTCTTTGGCAGGGTTGTAATCTGGAATTGCCAGAACTACGATGAGTACTACCTGAGAATGCTGATAAAGGAACACGCACCTCCCAACGAGGTTGGAATAGTCGATCCGAACTACTTCCCGGTTGGCAGCTATCGTGCGGGATACGACTTCTCAGTTTACCCGACGGTTCAGAGCGATGGAAAGATTTCGCACGTCAACATTAAGCTTGCCGAGGAGCACGTGTTTTATGGACACGTAACTATCAGGGTGATTGATAGGAACCATAGAGTAGAGAGAATTTTCGTCCACTTCCCATTTTCGAAAATGGAGAAGACTGACTACGGGTGGCTGATAACGGGGAAGAGTCCTGAAAACGGGTTAATAGAGGTTGAGATGCTCGTAAAGGGCGACGTTAAAGGCAAACACGTAGTCGTTAAGGACGTTTACTCAAAAACTGTCGATGCTAACAGGAAGTACGAAGCAACTCTATTCGCCTACTACGCCCTAAAAGCCCTGTTCGTTATCGTCGGCATTGCATTTCCGGCAATAGTTTACCTAATATACCGCAGGTACGGCAGTGAGATCAAAGTTACTGTTCCCGAGTATTTAAGCTATGTGCCAAACAGAGAAAGGAAACCATGGGTTGTCAACCTCGCATTCAAAGGAGATGCATTCACTTTCGATGAGGATGGCTTTTTTGCAACACTCCTCAACCTTGAAAGGATGGGGCTGATAAGGATAAAGCACTACAAAGAAGGTCACAGGAATGAACTCAGGATAGAGATAGCAGGAAACGAGAGCAAGCTCGACGACGAGTACGAGAGAGAAGTTTTCAGATTCCTGAAGAAGTACGCTAAAGACGGCATATTTGACACGGGTGAACTCAGAAAGAAAAAGAGCCTATCAATGGCAGTTAGGCTGAGACAGCTGATGAAAATGGAGGGGAAGCTTGCAGTTTTGAAGGGCAGAGTTGAGGGCCAGTTCCTCGACACGAGGGGGAGAGATGCACTCTACGCTCTCTTGGCTTTCAGTTTAGCTTTTCTTGTGGTGGGATTTGTAGCGTACTTCTTTTTCTCTTGGCTCGTGCCCGACAGGACGTTTCCGATCTTTGGCGTTGAAAGCGTTGCGGAGAGTGCAATATGCCTGCTTACTCCGGTCCAACTCTTCAGCAGGTGGAGGGGGAGAGAGTACGAGGAGAGACTTCAGTGGCATGCTTTTGCGAGGTTTCTCAGCAATATGGCGATGATAAAGAGGTACGAGCCTGAGGATATAAACATGTGGAAGGAGTGGCTTGTTTACGGAACTGCTCTTGGCGTCGGAAAGAAGGTTGCTGCGATAATGAAGGCCATGAACATTCAGATTCCCGAATACGAGGACTACTACAACAGATTTCTGGCGTTCTATACGTTTTACTATCTTTCTTCGCCTACCGTCGTTACTCCCGCTTCTGGAGCTACTTTCGGCGGTGTTGGTGGTATTGGGGGATTTGGCGGTGGTTTTGGAGGTGGCGGAGGGTTTGGTGGGGGTGGTGCTGGAGGGTGGTAATAATTTTAATTTTTCTTGTGGTGATCACGGCGGTGGTGCACGTAAATTTTTTATGTTGTGATCAGAGACTTGACCCCTACGCCGAAGTGGTCGCTACATAGAAAGTGGAATCACCGATTAGGAATTTCAGACAAGATGACGCAAAGTGTAAATGAAATGATCGATTTTCCAAGTAAGTGGTTTAAGAAGGCATACGGCGTTTTGGTTGATGAACCGAGAACGACGCCTCAGCTTGATCTCGACTTAGACTTGTGCCTTCAGTTGGTGTACATATTCGATATTTTCAACTCTTTTGGACACGACTTTGGCAGAAAGCGAAAGTGGCAAGGAAATTTGCAGTTGTCGTGCGTTAAGGAACTTTACGGGATTGAAGGCGTTAAAGCCGCAATAATGCACCATATGCTAGATTATATTGACTCTTTAATTTACTCGGATAGTGAGAACATTTCGATGGCCGCAAGAGAAGTTATTGGATTTGCGGTGAGTAATTTAGAGACGATTTTAAATGACCTTAGAAAGTAAACAGCAGTCCATTATTTCAAAAATTTCCTCCCAGCCACATAGATGGCCTCCTGCAGGCACCACTCAGCCTTGCACTCCATCATCTTCGCCAACCCTTCAACAGTAGCACCAGCGGGAGTGGCAACTCTTTCCACGACCCCCTCAACTCCATTCCTCTCCACAAGCCTGATTGAGTCGGAGAAGGCCGATAACGCAAGAGCTTTAGCAACATCACTGCCAATGCCGAGTCTAACTCCAGCAAAGCTTGCAGCTCCTATCAGCCTCGCTATAAACGCCACCGAGCTCGAGAAAGCTATCGAAGCGTCAACTATCTTCTCCTCAACCTCCATAACCTTCCCAAAACACTTCAGCACACTTAGGAGCTTTTCTCTATCCTCTTCGCCGAGGTTTCTGCAGCAGTAAGTGACAAAGCTGCTCCCGAACTCTGCTGAAAGGCTCGTCATTGCCTTTGCAACCTTCTTCCCGCACACCTCGAGTTCTTTCAGGCTAATTCCTGCCATGAAGCTGACAACGACCTCGTCTCTGAACTTCAGTTCTCCTGTAAGCCTCCTAAAAACGTCGGGCTTGAGTGTCAGTATCACCACATCGCAACCTCTCGCGTCCTCCACGCTGGAACTCTTCTCGCACTCCAGCTCTATTTTCGAGGTGTTTCTCCTTATAGCTATAACCTCGTGCTTGCCTATTAGAGCTCTTGCGAGAGCAGAGCCGAGCTTTCCACATCCAACGATCGCTACTTTCATGCTTCAAGGCACCTCTTTCCGGTTTTATTCTTACCTCCAATGCCAGCATGAACTGGGCTCAAAATTAATATATCTCGTCGTTAGATTGGAAAAGCATGGAAAGCACTGTAAAGATAAGGGATTGGGGTCTGAAAGTCAGAATGTGGTTCACGATGTTTATGCTTTTCCTGATTACAATAGCCTTCCTCACATTGCTGTGGCTCTACGGCGTTAGCACGCCGATGCTTGTGTTGATAGCGGGAGGAATGCTCTTCGTTCAGTACTACTTTTCCGACAGGCTCGCTCTGCTCGCTTCCGGGGCAAAAGTTGTGAGCGAGAGCGAGCTGCCTGAGGTGCACGCCATAGTTGCTGACCTCGCGAGGAAAGCTGGGCTGCCCAAGCCCAAGGTTGCAATCGTAAACACAGAGATTCCCAACGCCTTCGCTACTGGTAGGAGCCCTTCAGCTTCAACCGTTGCCGTCACCACGGGTTTGCTCAGGATACTTGACAGAGATGAAGTGGAAGCCGTTTTAGGACACGAGATGAGCCACATAGCTCACAGGGACGTGATGGTTATAACGATAGCGAGCTTCGTTGCGACTCTCGCTTGGTTTATCATGAGGTGGGCGATGTTTATGGGAATGTGGGGCTACAGTGACAGAGACAGCAACGACCTCGCCCCCCTGGCTCTGTTCGCGATAGCTTCACTCATCTGGCTAATAAGCTTCCTGCTTATAAGAGCTCTGAGCAGGTATAGAGAGTACGCTGCGGACATGGGAAGTGCTTTACTTACAAGGAAGCCAGAAAAGCTGATATCTGCTCTACTCAAGATAAGCGGCACTATGGACTACGTGCCTCCAGAGGAGAAGAAGCAGGTCGAAGGACTCAACGCATTCTTCATAATCCCTGCTATAAGCGGAGAGACTATAATGTCCCTCTTCTCCACTCATCCACCGGTCGAGAAGAGGATAGCCAAGCTCGAAGAGATAGCAGAGAAGATGAGGAGGGGCGAGCTTTAATTTTTATTTTTGATATTGCTGGGGTAACATTTGAACTCTCTTTTTCCTCATCTATTGGCAATCCCTTCTTCAAGAGCATCCAAAACTATTTTTCTTATGATTTCTTTGCTCATACCTATCAATTTTCTTGACGTCTCTTCGGGCACGTCATTTGGAATCTCAATCTGAATGATTTTACCCATAAAAATAATCCGCTCAGAACTCCAAAACCTTTCCTTGGCAAATGAAAGCCGTGGTGACAAGGGAAAAACCTAAAAGTAGTCGAGTAAAACTCTGTGGGTGCACAAGCACGCTGAAATTCCGTACTTCGTTGAGGTTGGAGAAGGGGTTCTCGATAGAGTTCGGGTGTTCGTTGGTAAGATAGAGGTAGAGAGAGTCGTAATGCTGAGCGGAAGGACGAGCTACGAGCTCGCCGGGAGATACGTGGAGGAAATACTGCCTGTCATGGAAAGTTACACCCTCACAAATCCCCAGCAGGAAGTTAGAAAGCTGATAGCGAAGCTAAGCTATGGTGATGCTGACTGCATAGTCGCTGTTGGAGGTGGCAGGATAATCGACTCGGGAAAGATCCTTGCATCTGAACTCAATATTCCTCTCGTTACAGTTCCAACTACTGCCTCTCACGACGGGATGGCCTCTCCCGTTGCAAGTTTCAGGAATGGAGATGTCTTTTCAGTATTCACGAAACCCCCTTCAGCCGTTATAGCCGACACATCCATAATCTCCCGCTGTCCTCCGAGGCTGATCAGAGCAGGATTTGGAGATCTCATCTCGAACATCACGGCAGTAAAGGACTGGAAGCTCGCGAAGGAGATCGATCCAACTGACTACTCAGAGATAGCGGCGAGCATAGCCGTGATGCCAGCAGAGATGGCTCTTAACAAAACTCCAGACTTGAAAGGCCTCGTTAGGGGTTTGATCATGAGCGGAGTTGCGATGAGCATTGCTGGCAGCAGCAGGCCTGCTAGTGGGGCTGAACACAAGTTCAGTCACTCCCTCGACATGCTCGGAATAGGGAGGGCTCTTCATGGGGAGCAGGTTGGAATTGGGACCATAATTATGGAGTACTTCCACGAGATCGCTTATGAGGGGGACTGGGAGAGAGTGAAGGAGGCGATGGAAAAGTTTGGATGCGTGACAAGCCTGAAGGAGCTTGGAATTACAAGAGATGAAGCTGTAATAGCTTTGATGAACGCGAAGAAGATAAGACCTTCCCGCTACACAATCCTCGACCACCTCAATCCCACGAAGGAGGACTTCGAGAGGGCGATACTCGTTACTGGAGTGATCTAACCTTACTTTGGCCTATTTATTTCTGGTGTCTGATTTTCTGGGTTTGTAAACTTTTGTGAACTTAAACTTAGTAACACGATTTCCTTAAAAATTTATACGAATTCGACGTCTGTCTTTTCATTTCTATCGAAATAGGTTGTAATTTTCTTGCCTCTAATTTATCATTATCTTATATTTCTAATCAAAATGAGAAGCTTGGAGCAAAACTCCCGGGTTAGAAGTTATAAGAGTTTTATCTCGAGTTTAGAAATTTTAAATGGTCTGTGAAACTCTCTCAGAGCTTGGTAAAACAAATAAACTTCTCTTCTCTTCCCTTTTTGCACTTGATGAATTTTGAAAGGGTAAAAATAGTAAGGTTTATTAATTTAAATAATTAGCCTCGCCCCATGGACACAGTATCCTTAGCTATGGTAGCAATGTGCTGCTTTGCAGTTTTAACAGCATTTGCAGCTCTCTTTACCAAAGATACCTTCTATTCTGCTCTCTACATGTCAGCAACGCTCGTAACGATCGCAGGAATGTTCGCACTGAACAACGTTCAGCCAGTGTTCGTTCTGATAACATTCATATTCGTCGGAGCTATAGGGGCAGTTACGGTCGCCTTAGCGGCAATGTACAGAGATACAAGGCCGAAAATCCAGATAGACTTCGTTTGGTTTTTACCTGCGATAATAACGTTCGGTGCAATCTTCAATGCGATTTTCGGGCTCAAAAACGTGCCTTCCGCTTTCAGTGGTTCTGAGGTTTCAGCGTTTGTCGAAAACTACGCTGTGTTTGCACTGTTCTTCTTCACTCTCGCAATCCTGCTGATGCTTGCAGTTGTCAAATTCGTCAGGAGGGAAGAGGTATGATGGTTTACCTGTCTCTCGTGACTTCCGCAGCTATACTCCTGATAGGGTACGTAATGGCGATGTCGAGCAAGGAGCTCGTAAGGCTGCTGATATCCCTTGAGCTGATGTTTGGGGCTGTTTTTCTCGCGTTAATGCCCCTGTTCACGATTCCGGACCTAACGACCTCAGCTTTCAGCATAGCTGTGTTGACGGTTTTCACGAGCGGTGGAGAGCTGATGATACTGATTGCTGCGATGGTTACCTTCAGCAAGAAGTTCCGCAGTATGTCCACCGACGATATTGTGGCGGGGGGTGATAGTCCGTGATACTGCTTGACGTTTTGCTAATCCCGCTTGTTGTTACGTTCATAACTCCCCTTATGAGACCAAAACTTGCAACGGCAGTTTCTGCTGTTGCATTCCTGATACCCTTCGCCTACACGATTTATGGGTTAGCTGTGAACCTCGTGGTTAAAGTTCCAATAATAAACATAGTAAAACCGGTAGGGGAGTTCTATGTTCTTGGAGATCAGGTGTCATTCTCCTTTGCTTTAGCTATATGCCTCGTTTCTGCGATGGTTGCCCTCTACTCCTTGCCGTATATGGCTCACCGCTTCGAGGAGATGGGCAGAGAGCTTGAGAGCGAATACAGGAGGTACATATTCTTCTACAACCTGTACGCTGCTTCGATGCTCTGGCTCGTTTTCAGTGGCAACTTCATAATGCTTTACATATTCCTTGAGATCTCCCTGCTCGCGTCCTTCCTGCTGATATACATGTACGGCTACGGTGACAGGAGAAAGGTAGCGACTCTCTACTTCGTCTGGACCCACATAGCCGGAATGCTTGCCCTGATAGGGTTCCTGCTAACTGCATCCGCAAACGGAAGCTTGGCTTTTGACGCAATAAAGAGCATAGGGTTCCTTGCCTGGCTTCTAATATTCATAGGGATGATAATCAAGCTTCCCGGTCTGGGTCCTCACGTCTGGCTGCCCTGGGCTCACGCAGAAGCTCCAACGCCAGTTAGTGCGTTGCTAAGTCCCCTGACTGTTGGTCTCGGAGCATACGTCATTCTTAGAGCCTACCTAATCAGCCCGTGGTTCATAAAGAAATACATGATGCCAATATTCATCTACGGCGTTGTTTCGAGCATCTATGCGGGCTTCATGGTCTTCAGGCAGAACGACTATAAGAGGTTGCTCGCTTTCTCCACAATCTCTCAGATGGGCTACTGCCTCATAGCGTTCTGCCTCGGCACGTACGGCATAATGGCTGTAATAATCCAGTATATATCCCACGCGTTCGGGAAGGCAATCCTTTTCATGACTGCTGGGGGAATAATAGCGAACTACCACGGCTTGAGGGATATAACGAAGATGGGTGGTATGCACGAGTACATTCCAACGATATCGAACGCTGCTCTGATTGGCTTCATGAACCTAGGTGGAATTCTTACTGTTGGCATGTTTGGGGAATTCTTCATACTTAAAGGCCTTGTTGACACGTTCGGCTTTGACATCTCTGCAATACTCGCAGTCGTTTTCGTCTTCATAATCTCTGGACTCTACAGCTTCTACACGTACAAGAGGATATACTGCGGAAAGCCAGCAGGATACGAGAAGGCTAGAGTTAACAAGCTCCTAGACACTCCTCTGTTCGTGATAGGGGTCATATCTATCCTGTTCATATTCCCGCCCCTTGCCGCGATCCTTCTCAACGCAGTTAAGGTCGGAGTCGCTAAAGCTGCGATGGCGGTTCTGGGAGGTGTTGCACCATGAACTGGGAGCTCGTCCTGCTCTTCGTCGCCCCCGTGCTCTGCAGCTTGCCTATAGCGTTTTACTGGGTTAAGGAGCCGGGGAGCGAGAGGGCGAGAAAGCTGCCGATGCTTTCCGTGTTCGGCCTATTCATCTCATTCGTAATAGCGATACACATCCTTCTCACATATCCGAATGGGACTTACACGATTCCTTGGCTGCCCGAGTACAATCTGAACTTTGTATTCATATTCGACTACCTGAGCAAGTACATGGGAGCTTTAACTGCCTTCATAGCGTTCATGATCGGCCTCTATGGCTTAGAGTACATGAAGCACGACTACAGACTCGGATGG
>JAMOMT010000116.1 GCA_027066965.1 Archaeoglobaceae archaeon | reverse complement strand
TACACCTTCTGTATCGGGTACCCGCTCTTCCTGATACTCTCGAGTAACCTTTCCTTATTTACACCAACCGGCATTACATGTACTACTTTGCTCATACCTTCCATTTCTACGTTAGTTACTAATAAACTTTTCTATTGTTAGTCAGCAGCTGGAAATGATGAAAACGTCTACCACGTGTGATAGCAATAATTAACCTTGCTCAGATCTATTAACAAACACCTCGATCCACATACATGTGCAGGTTCAGGTTTTGTTAAAATTGAGTATATTAAATTTTCCATATTTTGGTAGGATGTTGACGAATTTGGAACATCCGGCAAATTAAAATTACACTAACCTCGCTAACCTTTACAAATTATTAAAATTTTGTCTAATTGGTCAGTCAGGTTTTGGAGACTCCCGGATACATTTTCTTTATCTGGAGCTGAATTGTGTGATAGATTTCCAGATTTTCTCAACGAAAGTTGCGAAATGTTTACTCTGTGCACTTTGAGAGTCGAACTTGTTGCTTGAAAATTAAAACGATTGATACTTAAAAATTAAGTCAGAAAGGACTGGATAAAATCCAGAAAAGTTAATTTAATGGTCGCTTTAACGTTAGACGATGAGCGAAACCGTCCAGAAACTTTCCGAACTCAAAATCAAGCTCGCAGATCTGTTCGTTCAGAGGGAGGCGGAAATAACCGCTATACTTTCGGGATTACTCGCTGGAGAACCCGTAATTCTTGTAGGTGAGGCTGGAACTGCCAAGACCATTCTGATAGAGAAGATGTCCGAGCTGATAGATGCGAGGTACTTCTATTACCTCTTAACAAGGTTCACTGAGCCAGATGAAATACTCGGGCCTTTAGACATAAACGCCTTGAGAGAGGGAAGGTACGTTAGAAGGACTGAAGGTAGATTGCCAGAGGCCGAGATTGTTTTCCTTGATGAGATATTCAAGGCTTCCTCGGCTATAAGGAACATTCTCCTAGACATAATTCTGAACAGGAGGTTCAGGGATGATGAAGGTTATCGGGAGCTGCCGATGCTTGCCATGTACACTGCGAGCAACGAGATAAGCAGCGATGTAGAAGATGCGGCTTTCTACGACAGGCTTACTATAAGGTGCTTCGTTAGGAGCGTTAGCGAGGATGCGTGGAGCGAGCTGATAGATAGGGGAATAAAGCTCGAGGAGCTCAGACTGAGCCCGGTGATAAGTGTGGAGGAGATAAGGGAAGTGCAAAAGCTTGTCATGGAGAGGTTCAGGAGAATGCCTGAAAGCAACCTTATGCAGGTTTACCTTGACGCCCTCGCCTCTCTGAAGCAGAAAGGGGTTAGGATATCGGACAGGAGGAAGATAAAGCTGTTGAAGGTTGCGAGTGCGATATCAGTCATTTACGGGGAGAAGGAGATCTCTCCAGATAGTCTTGCTGAAGCTTTGAAGCTTGTCGCTGTTCACGAGGAAGAGGACATTAGGAAAGTAGATCAGGTGATATTCGAGCTCGGCTTAAGTAGTTACTACAAGCACATACAGAAGATACAGACAGTAAACTCAGAGCTCCAAAACGCGATAAAACTGAGTAGGAGTGGGGGCGTTGACGAGCTCAAGATGCTCTCCTCAATCTGCAACAGGGCGAGCGAGATGCTGGAGGAGATGCCTCAGAACCCGAGGCTAATCCCCTATATAAGGCAGCTGAAGGGCTCGATATTCAAGGCGAAGGACATACTTGAGAGGAAGAAGGCGGAGATATTTGGAGGTTAATTCATTAAATTTTTCAGCAGAAGTAACTAGTCGTAGAAAAACATGCACGGGAAGCTTAGAAACAACCTGATAAACGTCACGACGAGGGATTTCGTTTACTCTCTCATTTCTCAGAGGATAGGGTCCTATCTACCGCCAGACATGCAGGAAATATACGAGAAGTTCGAGCACGTCAGAATAATCTCCACTGACGCTTACTTTATGCACTACTCCCTTTACCCCTTCCTCAGGAGCAGGAACGAGGACGAGTTGCTTGAGCAGGCGAGGCAGTTTTGCGAGGAGTACATGGATGGAGAGAGGTACCAGACACTCAAGACGCTAACAACTCTTGACGACGAGTTAAGCCTTGTTTACAGTATCGCCCTTACTAAGTACATAGTGGGGAGGATAAGGGGAATTCTCGACCTAAACTCCGGTAATAGCTTTGGGAAAACCGCAGGAATTCCTGGTGGCAATTCGGGTTTTTCAGGAATAGCAGCCGATATAGAGATAGACGAGCTACTTGAGGGGGCAGTTGAGGAAGCCGAAAGCGTTACGAAGAATGCGGAAGAGATAAGGGAGTTGATGGGTGGAAAGAGTGCAGGGAGGGAGGCGGGAACTTTCCAGAAGATTCTGAATCTTGCGAAGCAGATGATGTTCGTGGAGGAGCTAAAGCACATAGTCAGGATGTCGAAGAGGATGATGGACTTTGTGCCGAAGGCGACGAGGATAGCGAAGGTGAAGGGGAAGACTGGAGACGAGTTATCCGGCTACATGCTGACGAAGCAGGTGGAGAGAGCTCTACCAAGAGAACTTGCTCTGCCTGATGTGCTCTTCACGAAGAAGCTTGCTTTCGACGGTTTTCTCGCGAGGGAGAAGCTGAAAGTGAGCGAAGGTGCTTACTACGTGCTTATAGACAAGTCAGGCTCTATGGTTGGAGAAAAAACTGTGTGGGCAAGGAGCGTTGCCATGGCCATATACAGGATGTCGAAGGCTAAAAAGAGGAAGTACTTCTTGCGTTTCTTCGACACCAAGGTTCACCCTCAGAAGCCGATAAGCGAGGCAAGGGAGATAGTCGATGCAATACTCAAGGTTCAGTCGAATGGGGGGACGGACATAACAAATGCGATAGCAACTGCAATAGACGACCTCGAGGAGAAGTTTTCCGAGTACACGAACACGATTGTCATCATAACCGACGGAGAGGATGTTGTAGAGGACCTCTCGAAGGAACTCAGAAAGGTGAGAGCAAATCTGATATCGGTTATGATACAGGGACACAACGAAACGTTAAAAGCGATAAGCGACCACTATGTCAAGGCCGAACTGACTGTTAGGGGAGGAGAGAGACTTTTGAAACTTGTCGAGTTTTCTTGATTTGTATATTTTGATTCAAACTATCAAAAAATTAAATAAATTAATCCTGCAAAATTCTCACAACTCCCTCGCCCTTGACGTTTACGTCTCCTCTCCACACACCCTCTGCATCTTTCACGAAGGAGGGTGAAAGCTCACACTCTCCAACCTCTATAACTCCTCCCTTCATGTCCCAGCCCGTGTAGCCTGCTTTTCCTCTGACGACTATCTTCCCTCCCTTCATCTCACTGCCTACGAAATCTCCTGCGTTCCCCTCTACTACTATCTCTCCATCCACCATCTTTTCTCCAATGTAGTTGCCAGCATTGCCTTTGATAACTATCCTTCCACCTTTCATTCCCTCGCTCTCCCCCCAGTAGTTGCACCCCACTCTGTTTCCGGTATCTCCTTCAACGACGATCTCTCCTCCTTTCATCATCCCTCCAACCCAGTCGTCGCAGTTGCCTTTCACGACTATCCTTCCACCCTCCATGAAAGCTCCAAGGTGCATTCCTACGTTACCCTCTACAATTATTTCTCCGCCCTTCATCTCTCTGCCTATCCACTTGACTCTCGAAAAGTCCCCCTTCAGGATTACCTTCTCTTCTCTGTCGTCAACGAACTCGAGGTCGAAGAGCTCCTCGAGTCTTCTCTCCTCCTTTCCAAGGTAAACTTTGAAATTCTTCGCGTCTTCAAGGTTTCTGGCGATTTCTGGGGTTATCTCAGCCTCTACACAGACTTCGAACTCACTCTTCGGTTTGATTATCAGAGTCAAGATCCATCCCTCCTTTGTTTCACTCTTCTATCGCTATCGTCTCGGGCCGCCTAATCCACTCTTCCCTCACTCCGTAGTTGCCCCTCGAAACTGTGTAGTACCTGAAAACCTCGTTTAGGTCTTCCTCTATTATCTCCTGAGTCGCTCCCTTCACAGCGTTCACCCAAAATGTCCTACCCCAGACTTCTTTGGCAATCTCTCCATCCTTTACTACGATCTCTCCATCCTTTATTGTGTAAGCGACACTTCTGAGACCCTTCAGCAGCACTTCATAGTCCTCCGGGGAAACGTTTCTGCAGTCGAACGGGTAAATCGTTATGTCTGCATCGGCACCAACTTTCAGAGTCCCCTTATTCTCAAGCCCAAGTATCTTTGCAGGAGTGCTGCGTGTCATTTTTACTATCTCGTAGAAAGTTCTCTCCACGTCGAGGCTCGGGAGAGATGTCGCCTTCTCTATGTAGCTATTAACGCCTTTCTCCTCGATCTCCTTCTCCCTGAACTTCCTGCTCATGAGCAACGTCATTATGTAAGGATACTCGACGAAAGGCCCTCCGTTCGGGTAGTCCGTTGAAATCACGACTTTGTCGGCATCGACGAGAAGCCCAAACTCCAAGCCTGTAGCCCACTGAACTGCGTTCACAGGACTCTTCGCCCTGTAAGTTATTGGTACTATACCCCCTCCGGTCTCTATTTCGACGTCCTTGTTTATCCACTTGCTCTTGAACAGCTTGTGGAGTGCGAACTCGAATGGGCCGTCAGCCGTCATAGTTGTGGTGTGCCCGAATATCGGCTGACCCATGTCGACTGTGACTGGAGTTCTGTTCACGAGTTTTGAAAGCTCCTCAGCTCCGCTCCCCATATCCCTCCACTTCTCTCCCGTGTATGCGTTGAACTGGATGTGCGTTATGTGCAAACTCTCTCTGCCGTCCTTGGAGGCACCTATCTTCTCCGCCAGCTTTATCGTCTCTGCAGTCGTCTCTGCACTCCCTGGCACGCCAAGGTTGTTGCAGTGGACGTGGACCTTGTGAGGCAGATTGAGCTCTATGCTCGCCTTTATCAGCGTGCTAAGAACTTCAGCCGGAGTTGCTTCGAAGCCTGGAATCCTCTCGTCAAGGCTGTGTACGTTTCTGCCATACTTCCAAGCCTCAACTCCTCCGGGATTTACGACCTTAACACCAAAGCCCTTGGACCTCTCTATCGCCCAGGCTATGAATGCCTTCATCTTCTCGATGTCGCCCTCGGCCGCGAACTTGAAAGTCAGGTGCCAGTTTCCGAAGAGGGGAAGTACCGCTTTGTCGACCATTGGTATTGAATCGAGCTCCTCGTGGGTGTGTATGGCGTAGAGGGCAGGAGTTGCCGGCTCGATTGCAGTCGTGTATCCCATCCTCGCGTACTCGTATCCTATAGCCGGGCAGGTCATCAGAACTCTCCCCATAGCACACCTAAGCGGACCGCTCTTGTTCCTTGCGTACTTCATGTCCTCCGGCCTCATGGCTCTGCCAGCGTTTATCTTCGGCCCAGCTATGTGAGCGTGGATGTCTATGCCTCCAGCAACTACAGTCATCCCTTTTGCGTCTATAACTGTGTCAGCTTTTCCCGCCCCGCTCTCCTCGACTATCTTTCCGTCTTTGACGAAGATGTCCATAATCTCCCCGTCGATCCCCTGAGTGGGATCAACAACAATTCCGCCTTTGATGTAGATGACACTCATGAAATCACCTTCTCGAGGATTTTTTCGAGAATTTCAACATCTGAGGGATAATCGCTCTCCCTAATCTTTTTGACCCTGAGGGGTACGCCATCCATCCTGTAAATCGTCCCCTCTGCCTCTATTCCGACTATAGCGGTTGGAATCACGACATCTGCAAGTTTGGTCGTCAGGTTGGGGTGAGGGTCGATCTGAATTACTGGAATCTCCTTCAGACTCTCAACAGCTTTTTTTGGGAAGTGTGCTGCCGGATCGCTTGCGACTATCATAGCCGCGTCGCAGTCGCCTCTGATAAGAGCCTCAACTGCCGTGAACTCTCCGGGAGAGAAGCGAGCGTACCCTCTGCTAAAGTCTATCGCGTACTCGAATCCAGCTTCCCAAGCAGCGACTTCTCCACTGCCGACGACATTGAAGTGTCCCCTCATAGGCTGGAGTATGAACCTCGTCTTCCTGTTGAGGTCCTGAACGAGCTTTATAACCGCCTCAACGTTTCTCTCGTGCCCCCTGCTGTGAGTAACCCCTAACCCGAAGAATATTAGCCCGTATCTGGCTTTAAGTAGAATTTCTGCCAAGCTCTTAAGCTCGTTCTTTGTCAGACCGCCAACTTCCTCTGGAACCGCCTCTTCGTGCCCGTTGACTATGCTCCTAAGAGCCGTGAACACCATGAAGTCCGAGCCCGGCTCTACCATGTAGAAGTCCGTAGCTAGGTAGGCAGTTGGCGTCTTTCTAACGTCAACTACTACGACTCTCCTCTCCGCTCTGCTCCTCGTCAGAAATCCTTTCGCCATTACTGAGTACCTTGTTGGGTGCCTCGGATGAGCTTCCACGGGATTGCAGCCCCAGAAGACGACGACATCAGCCCTGTTTTTCGCCTGCCCGAGAGTGCCACCAACTATTCCCTCCTCTATCATCGCGAGAGTCGTTGGGGCGTGGCAGACGCTTGAACACTGGTCATATATTCCTCCAACTTTCTCCGCAAGAAGAACTCCGAGCCTAATCGCCTCGTTAACTGTTGAGGACCAGCCGAAGAGGAGAGGCCTTTTCGCCTCCTTCAGAATCTCCGCAGCCCTCTCTATTGCCTCCTCGTAGCTAACTTCTTTGCCGTCAACCATCGGAGCCTTTATTCGCTCCTTCTTCGCGAACTTCGCCTCCCCTATGGGACAGAGATTCCTTCCGTAATCCCCCTCGAACTCTATATCGTCGCATGCGTTCCCGCAAAATGTGCAGACGATGTCCCTAATCACGCTATCTCCTCCTAATAATCGTGAAAGTTAGAAGTTCAGAATTTCCTGAACGGGGACGACTTCTCTGTCCGTCTTCTCAACGGTCGCCTTTATTCCCTTGTACTGCGGAGTTCCGCTGCCGTTCAGCGCCCCAACGACCCTGTTCGCGTACGGCCCCATGGGTATGAATATCAACCCTTCAGGAGGTTGCAGGTCCATCTCTGGCTTCCTCACGTAAAGCACGACCTCTCCGAGTTCGCTTTTGACGAGAACTCTGTCACCATCTTTAACTCCAAGCTTTTCCATGTCTTTCTCGTTCATTTCGCAGAAGCTCACGGCCTTCATGTACGCTTCGCTGAGCTTTTCGTCTATCGTCATTCCCTGATCGGTCGTCCTGCCGGTAATAACTACAACTTCAATCATGATAGTCCCCCGGTTTTTTGCAGCAGGCTGTGAGTCTTGTATTTAAGGGTTATGCTCTTTTTTAATGACTAATAAACATTGACAGTGCGTGTCACTTTTGCACTATTATGGTGGGAAATAGTGTTATCTTAGTCTGAAAGAGATAAGGAGGACTCTCGAGGATTTAACACTATTAATTATAATAATATCTCAAAAATAGCTTGCTCGAACTCAAAGTTTCTGGAGTTATAGTTTATAAAGTAGGCGAACGAAAATCGAATCCCTTTTCGTACAGTTCTTTTCTCCTTGCCTCGAGTAAGTTTTCCTCAACTCCAGCGTACTCTGCTGCTGAGCAAACGTTGACTCCACTCTCTTCTCCCCTTTGAAAGACTGGGGACATTGTCTCTCTCCACTTCAAATCTCTGGTCAGGTGGTGGTCGAGAACGAGGTCTATCACGTTCGTCCTTTCTATCAGCTCGATCAGGTTGTTTATAGAGGCTTCAAGGCTTGCCTGTGAATAGCGGTAGCCGAGCATGTAAGTCATAGGCCCGTCAACGAAAACTGTTTCAGCAGAACTCTCGATCATGAACTCGAGCTGGTGCTTCAAGCTCGGCCCCTCCACATCTGAAGTATGGAGGAACTTCTCCTTACCGTCGTCAACTAAGACTTCCACTACGTAGCCGAGCCTGCTGCTGGTTCCGTGAAATACTGGCTCCGAGAACTTAACACAAACGCCTTCGAACTCGAACTCTTTCCCGTCAGCGTACTCAACTTTGCACGCGTCCTTAACTTTAGAGAGAAAGAAGGCTGCCCTCTCCCTCTGACTCTGGTTTATCTTCTGGGTTGGGTGTTTTGTGAGCAAGGTTTTGCCCTTGAGAAAGTTAACATCCCTCGGGTTGTGGTGGTCGTAGTGGTAGTGAGTTATCACAACAGCATCGCACTTCGAGGCCTCCTCTTTTACTTTCTCCCAGAACCTCCTTTCAGCTTCGAGCTCTATTGGGTGAGGGGGAAGGCCGTACCTCTTCGGGCCTAAAGCGACTCCGGGGTCGATGAAGAGAGAAAAGTTCCCCGCTTTTACGAGAGTTGCCATACTCCTGACTCCCATCGAGTCGAAAGCGATAGGTATGACTTCCATGCCAGCTCTCTCTCTTCGCATGTTTTGAGTTTTTCTTTTGCAGTTAAGAGTAGGAGATCATTGACAGCAATTCACATATTTACATGAAACCCGGAGTAAAGTAGAATCAGAGGAAAGAGTAGGCAGCCCATGCAGTTTAGCCTTCTGACTTCGAGCTTTAACGGAAGCGTTCCGACTGCTGAAGAGACTACGAAGAGGAGAAGGCCTTTCGCACCAGTCAGCAGGGTTACTGCAGAGATAACAAGAGCCAAACCGAGAGCCGATAGCTTTCTCTGGTCAACTCTAACAGCAACTCTCTCAGCTAAGTCTGCGAGCAGAAGGGTAAGCATTGCAGAGAGTAGGGCTGAAAAGGTTAAAACAGGCAAAATCCAGAACCCTGGTCTGAAACCGAGGCTTCTAAGGACTACGGAAGCTCCGTTCCTCGCTCTGCCGAGAGCCGATAAAACGGCCACGCACAAGATTGCGTTGGCGGTGTTAGCAGCACCGGTGGCAGAAACGTAACTCTCGGAATCGCTTTCCCTGAATGGAGAGACGGCAATCGCTGAGGCAACTCCAGCGCTTATTCCCGGAAACAGGGATACGAGAGCGCCTGAGAGAGTTCCGGTTAATGCAGACTTAAACTTCAGGCAAGCTTTTCTCTCGCTCCTTGGCAGAGACATTCCACTCCTCAGTCCTTGGTAGAGAACGGGAAACGCGAACAGTCCTGAAAACAGAGGAATCAGCCCGTTGAAGTCGAGGCCGAAGGCAACAACTCCAAGAACGCCAGACGTGAAAAAGACAATCAAAGCTTTCAGTCTGGAAAGCCACACGTTCATACTTCCTGCGAGAAAGTCTCCTCTCTCGCTCATAACTATGAACGCGGAAGTTGCGAGGAGAACTGGAAGGGTCAAAGCTTTAATCGACCTCTCGCTCAGCCAGAACATCAGGAAGAAGAGAGGAATTGAGGTAAGGGCCGAAAACACACCAGAGAAGGTGGCAATTGCTATCGCCTCAAATCCTCTGCCTCTTAGGGCCATCTCGTGAGCGGGATAGGCTGAAACTGCAAAGCTCTCGTCGGGCACTCCAAGGAAGGTTGAAGGTATCACGTCAGTGAAAGTGTGGGCTATCGAAGCCGAAATTACGAGTATCGCTAGACTCATACTCGGAGGAAACAGGCTCGCCAGAAGCATTACGGCAGTGTTAACGTGCACTCCCGGGATAATACCTGTCAGACTACCCAGAAATACGCCCTCCACAGCCGAGAGAACGAGCTTTATCTCTATGCAGTATTGCACAACAAGTGCGAGGTAAGTGAGTATATTCTCTTTATCTTTTTGAATGCTCTTTGATAGTTTGGTATTCGAATCGGCTGTTTTACTTACTGCCCGAAGCTAATATGTGTAATAGTTGGGCAATTAAGTTTATATCAGGGTAAACTTAAAGCAAAAAACAAATCAAGAATCGAGAAGTTTTCTGATTCTCTCCTCACTCTCCATAACTCTCTCTGCTATTTCTCTAACCCCCTTTCCTGTAACCTCGGAGTAAACCTTCAGGAAGTCCTTGGCAACTTCCTCGTCTTCAAGATCCCACATACCCGAAAAGAACGGGTGAAAGTCTTCGAGGAAGTCCGCAACTCTATCAGCTTCTCTACCCTCCACTATGCTGGAAACGAAGTCCTCTCCAAAGATTGAACAGTCCCTCAGTATACTGATTACGGCCTTTCTGAGTCTCTCGACGCCGTAACTTCTTCCGGGTGGGGAGTACATGCCGACTATCGAG
>JAMOMT010000115.1 GCA_027066965.1 Archaeoglobaceae archaeon | reverse complement strand
TGTACTCCACCATAACAACAGCGTTGGCTTTGGCAGGCATGACAGCTCCAGTCGCAATTCTTACTGCCTCTCCCCTTCCCACTTCAACTTCCGGTTTTTCCCCAGTTTCGACCTCTCCAACCACGTTTAGAATAACCGGGCTTGAAAAGCTCGCACCAAACGTATCTTCAGCCCTAACAGCGTAGCCGTCCATAGCTGCCCTATCAAACGGTGGTAGTGTTACCTCTGCCCTCACGTCCTCAGCGAGAACTCTGCCCACGGCATTTAGCGTTTCAACGACCTCTACACCCGTTCTATGCTTTATCCTGCCCAAAAACTCCATCAAAGCATCTCTTGCTTTTCTCCTTTCAAGGATCATTGTTATGAACGGTTGTTCAAAACGGTTTATAAGCCTGATGATAACTTTTATCTGCCTGCAAACCTACGCGTGACAGGTGATAACTTGGAGATCGTCGTTATCGGTGGTGGAGCTGCTGGTTTGAAGGCAGCGGCGAGAATAAGAAGGCTCAACGATGAGGCAAAGTTAACAGTTATAGAGGCAGGGAAGTACCCCTCAATTTCGAGATGCGGTTTGCCGTTTTACGTCGGTGGGATGCTTCAAGAGCCAAGGAATCTGCTTGAAACGACTTATGGGGCTGTAAGAGACGTGAACTACTTCAAGAAAGTCAAGAACATAGATGTTCTAACTGAGACTAAAGCGATAGAAATCAATAGGGAGAAAAAACTCGTCAAAACTGTAAACAAGGAGGGCAAGGAGGACGAGTTCAGCTACGACTACCTGATCGTCGCTACGGGCTCAAAACCGGTGAAACCACCGATCGAGGGGATAGACGAGGATGTTGAGGGCATAGTTCACCTTCACGGCGTTGAGGATGCCGAAAGAATACTCGACGCCTGGGAGGAGGATGCCGAGAATGCTGTGATAATCGGAGCTGGTTTGATAGGCATGGAGTGTGCGGAAGCTTTGCACAACCTCGACATGAACGTAACGATCGTTGAGATAATGGATCACATCCTGCCAACAATGCTTGACGAAGAGATAGCGAGGATGGTGGAGAATCACATAAGAGCTAAAGGAATAAACCTCAGACTTTCATCCAAGGTCGAGAAGATTCTGAACGATGGCGAGAAGGTTACGGGCGTCATCATTAACGGGGAAGAGGTGGAGACAGACCTCGTAGTGGTTGCTGCGGGAGTGAGGCCGAACGTCGAACTCGCAAAGAAGGCTGGACTAGAGATAGGTGAGACCGGAGCAATAAAGGTAAACGAGAAGATGCAGACCTCCGATAAGAACATTTACGCCGGAGGAGACTGCGTTGAATGCATACACTTGCTTACAGGCAAGCCAGTTTACACACCAATGGGCTCTGTTGCGAACAAGCAGGGCAGAGTGATAGGAGACAACATCTGCGGGATAGACTCGAAGTTCCCCGGAGTTCTGGGGACTGCTATATTCCAGATATTCGGAATGAGCATCGGTAGAACTGGGCTGTGCGAGAGGGAGGTAGATGGAGCAGTTGTGGGATGCGTGGCCGGAGCTGACAGGTTCCACTTCCACCCGGAGCACAGGCCGATAAGGATAAAGCTGATAGCTGACAAGAATGGAAGGCTCGTGGGCTGTCAGGCTGCTGGACTCGGAGTTATAGACAAGAGGCTCGACGTGGCAGTTTCAGCTATTCAGATGGGTGCCAAGGCCATTGACTTGACGAACTTCGACCTTGCTTATGCTCCTCCGTTCTCTACGGCAATAGATCTGATAATTGCGGCGGCGAACATGGTTGACAATAAACTGAGAGGTCTGGTTGAGTCTATAAATGCCGTGAATTTTGCGAGGATGCTAATGAGCGACGAAAAGTTCACAGTAATCGACGTCAGAACTGAGAAGGAGTTCAAGGCGAGAAGTGTTAAGGATGAGAGAGTGATTAACATCCCGCTTTCGGAGCTGAGGGAGAGAGTTGATGAGGTGCCTGAAGAAGCGATACTAATATGTCAGGTCGGAACGAGGAGCTACGAGGCCGCGAGATTTCTTACACAGAAAGGTAAGAAAGTTAAGGTAGTTGACGGTGGATACGCGTTCTTCCAGCCTGTTCTCGAGCACTACGGAATAGAGGTTGGAGAGCGTTAGCTTTTTGGTTTTTATTTATTATTTATTTTCTTGAAACTGCAATCTAAATCTCAAAAGAGGTGAAACGATGCCAAAAGTAGGATTCGTCGGAGCCGGTAGGATAGGGGCTACTTCCGCATTCGTCTGCGTCATGAACATGGACGTTGACGTAGCTCTCGTCGATATAGCAGGAGAGCTAGCAGAGGGAGAGGCTGAGGACATAGCCCACGCAGCTTCTGCGATGGGAAAGTATCCGGAGGTTGTCGGAGGAGACGACTACTCATTGCTTGAGGGCTGTGAGGTAGTAATCGTTTCAGCTGGAATGGCGAGGAAGCCGGGAATGACGAGGCTCGATCTGGCTGAGAAGAACGCCGGAATCGTGAAGAGCATAGCCAGCAAAATAGCTGAGGTCTGTTGTAATGCAAAAGTGATAACGGTAACCAACCCGATGGATGTGATGAACTACGTGATGTGGAAGGAATTGAACGAGCTTTGTGGCAAGAGCAGACATGAAGTCTTCGGCATGGGCGGCTTATTGGATACTTCCCGCCTAAGGCTCATGGCAAGGAGAGCTGGCATCTCTGCTGAGGCTGTTGAGAAGGCGATTGTGATCGGAGAGCACGGAGATACAATGTTCGTGCCGAAGAGTGTTGCAGGGGAAGAGAACTGGGACGAAGTCCTCGAGAGGACTAGGGCCATAGCTGCCGAGGTCATAAAGAAGAAGGGAGCTACTATTTTTGGGCCGGCAGTTTGCATATACAGGATGGTCAGAGCGGTTGTTGAGGACACTAAGGAGGTCATACCAGCCAGCGTCGTGCTCGAAGGAGAGTACGGGATAGAGGGCGTGTCTCTGGGAGTTCCCGCAGTTATAGGCGAGAACGGGGTCGAGAAGGTTGTTGAGCTTGAGCTGGGCGAGGAAGACTTGAGCAACCTTAGGAAAAGCGCTGAAGTCCTTAAGGAGTGGCTAAGAAAACTCGGTTACTGATTTTTTGTTTTTTGCTTAGCTTATTCCTGTTATTCTTGGTATTGATTCTTGGTTATTGTATAAGTAGCAATAAATAGTAGATAGAATAAAAAACGAGAAAATTAAAATCTTGGTTTTCTAACGAAAGCGTCATTACCAGCGAACCTTGCAGCTTTTCCGAGCCTCTCCTCAATTCTGAGCAGCTGGTTGTACTTCTCGACTCTCTCCCCCCTGCAAGGAGCACCAGTCTTTATGTGCCCCGTATTCATCGCAACTACGAAGTCTGCTATGAAGGAGTCCACAGTCTCTCCACTGCGGTGGGAGATCATAGCCCCCCAGCCTGCCTTCTGAGCTAGCTTCACAGCATCCACAGTCTCGCTTACTGTCCCTATCTGGTTGAGCTTTATCAAAACGGCGTTTGCTATGTTGTCCTCTATTCCCTTCGATATCCTCTTCACGTTGGTGACGAATATGTCGTCTCCAACAAGCTCTATCTTGTCTCCGAGCTCCCTGTTTAGGATCTTCCAGTTGTCCCAGTCATCCTCAGCTAGCCCATCCTCTATCAGGATTATCGGGTACTTGTCAACAAGCTCAGCGTACCTGTTTACCATCTCCTCGGACGTAAGCTTCTTACCCTCAGTCCTGAGCACGTAGTAGCCGTCTTCGAAGAACTCGCTCGAAGCGGGGTCGAGGGCAATTCCAACCTGTTTGCCCGGCTCGTATCCAGCCTTCTCTATTGCCTCAAGGATCAGCTCTATTGGTTCCTCGTTTGAGGAGACGTGGGGAGCGAAGCCACCTTCGTCTCCAACTCCGACGCTGTAACCCTTACTCTTGAGAACTTCCTTGAGCGTGTGGTATATCTCGCTCCCCCATCTGAGTGCCTCAGCGAAGCAGTCCGCTCCGTATGGGGCTATCATGTACTCTTGGAAGTCAGCACCCTGCCAGTTCGCGTGAACGCCGCCGTTGAGGATGTTCATCATCGGAACTGGCAGCAGTCTTGAACAAGCTCCACCAAGGTAAACGAAAAGTGGGATGCCGAGAGCGTTGGCAGCAGCTCTCGCAATAGCCATAGAAACGCCAAGAATCGCATTTGCTCCGAGCCTACTCTTGTTCTCAGTTCCGTCAAGCTCTATCATAGCTCTGTCTATCTCCGGCTGGTTCAAAGCGTCCATTCCCTTGATTTCAGCAGCTATGAGCACGTTGACGTTCTCTACAGCCTTCAGCACACCTTTACCCTTGTACCTATTTCCTCCATCCCTGAGCTCAAGGGCTTCGTGCTTTCCCTTCGAAGCTCCAGCAGGCACGGCAGCCCTACCAACAGCACCGCACGCGAGAGTAACTTCAACTTCAACCGTCGGGTTGCCACGAGAATCGAGTATTTCTCTACCCTTCACAGCTACGATTTCCGTGTCCATGAACTACCATTGTCAGGATTGTATATGACATTTTTGACATCTATTTTCCTTTTGCTTCTTTGATTTTGAATTCCTTTCACTTTTCCTCTGTCGCTGTTTGTATTCTCACTTATTCCGTTGATTAGTATCATAGCTTAGTCGGTTTTGGCAGTCTTGCAGTTTGGTGGCTACCAGATACTACTAGATTTATTGTGTTTTTTGAGATGATAAGAATGCATGAAAAGCAGTTAAAGTCGAATGGCCCAGTGGGCCCGCCCGGATTCGAACCGGGGACCTTCGCCGTGTGAGGGCGACGTCATAACCACTAGACTACGGGCCCTCCCCTTCCGAATGCTGCATCAATGCTTAAGTATTTAACGGTAATAGTCTCTGTGTGTCGAGCGGGAATGTCAGGAATGTCGAGAAGGTAGCTGAGATGTTAATCGAATACCTCAGAAAAATGGATAAAGTCGTTCTTGCTTTCTCCGGAGGAGTTGACAGCTCCCTCCTTGCTTACATGCTTAGGCTGACTGGAGTTGACTTTAAGGCCGTTATGGTCGTTACGGAGTTTATTTCCGGGAGACGAGTAGCGGAGGCTGTTAAAACTTCAAGGGAACTTGGATTTGGGCTCTTAATTTTGAGAAGGAGAGCAACTGAGGAGATGCTCAGAAACGATGGCATGAGGTGCTACTACTGCAAGAGGATGATTTTCTCCGAGATTCGCAATCTTTACCCCTTGCATACAATATTCGACGGAACAAACGCGAGCGATTTGAAAAGGAGAAGGCCGGGACTAAGAGCTCTAAGAGAGTTTAACATCTTGAGCCCTTTTGCCGAGCTGGGAGTAGACAAGGAGACGGTAAGGGAGCTCGCTAAGCACTTCAACCTCGACTTCTACGACAGACCCTCTGACTCCTGCCTTGCCACGAGGATTTTTGGAAAGATAACTAAGGAGAAGCTTGAGTTCGTGGATGTTGCGGAGAGAGTTGCGGAGAAAGTTATTCTTAGATCTCTAAGAAGCTCGGGGCAAAACTCACAGCCAATACCAAGACTTAGAGTGAGAGTAAGAGCCAGTAAAAGGTTAGGTAAGCCAGATAACTACTTCGAGATATTTCTGTGGGATTCCTATTAAAAGTTAAAGTTTTGTTAAAAAGTTACGGAGTTAAAGCTGTATAATAAGGAGTAAAGGTAAATACACGACACCGTAAACGGATTTAGGGGTGAGATAACTGAAAAAGATACTCGTTACGAACGACGACGGCATATACTCTGCGGGAATAAGGGCGAGTTATGAGGCTTTGAAGGACTTGGGAAAAGTTTACGTCGTCGCCCCTGCAGTCCAGATGAGTGGAGTGGGTAGGAGTATATCTATAATGGAGCCCATACGCGTCTCTCACGTCGTTTTTAACGGGATGGAGGGCTACGCAGTTGATGGCACTCCAACGGATTCCGTGATAATTGGGATTTATGAGATAATCGGAGATCTGCCTGACCTTGTCGTTTCCGGCATAAACATGGGGGAGAACATCTCTACTGAGTCAGTTACCACTTCTGGCACTGTCTGTGCGGCTCTTGAAGCAGCAACCCACGGTTGCAGAGCGATAGCTATCTCCCAGCAGATGAGAGATTTTGAGAAGTTCGAGTTTGTTTTCAGGCCCGCTAACTTCGAGCTCGCGAAGTTGGTGCTGAGGAAGATAGCGTCGAACGTTCTTGAAAGAGGTTTACCCGAGGGCGTTGATGTCCTCAACATCAACGTCCCGGCTGGAGTGGAAAAACCGGAGTTCGAGGTCACGAGGCTGGCAAGGAGATTGTACAGGACGAGGATAGAGGAGAGAAAGGATCCGAGGGGGAGGAGTTACTACTGGATAGACGGTGTGGAGGTTAGAAGTGCTGAGGAGGGAACTGACATCTACGCTCTGAGGAGTGGGAAGGTTTCGATAACTCCCCTAACTCTCGACTTAACAGCACACTCGTGCATTGAAAGTGTGAGGAAGTGGGTCAAGTGTCTGAAACCTTGATTTTCATCGATCGAATTTAATTTAAACTTCATACCATTTCGATTAATTCGAGGCCACGAAAATTTTAAATCTATTCTTACTTCTGCGAAGGCTGTGCTGGTAGTTGCTGGTTGTGGTGCGGCTGGAGCTGAGTTCGTCAGACACTTCGGAGGAGATGTTACCGTCGTCTCTCCCTCTCCCCTGCTCGTCTGCCAGGCTTTACTTCCAGCTTACGTGGCTGGAAACGTGGAAGAGGAAGAACTCTCGATTAACCTGAAGCCGTTCTTCAGAGAGAGGGGAGTAGTTTACAGACGGGGAGAAGTTAAATTTATAAAGTTAAAGTGCAACACACTCTTCTCTAACTATAGGACTCTGAGAGGTATTAGCTACGATTTTGCTGTAATTGCCGTTGGAGGGGAGAGCTGTTACTACGGAGTTGATTGCAGAAACTGTCTTTCGGTTAACACACTCGAAGACGCGAGGGTAGCGAGAGAAAGGGTGAGTGCTGGTGGAAAAGTCGTAGTCGTCGGTTCGGGGATGACGGGCGTCGAAACAGCGTACGAGCTGTCTGACCTCTGCAGGGTAACTCTCGTAGAGGCTCAAAGTAGAATTCTCCCGGCTATGGGCGAGAAAGCCTCAGTTTATGTCCGCAAACTTCTGGAAAGGAAAGGTGTGAAAGTCCTGACTTCTTGCAGGGTTGAGGATGTTTCATACGAGGAGAGCGTTGTGAAGTCGAGCTGTGGAGAGCTTGGGTTTGACGAAGTTGTGTGGTGTGCTGGGATAAGAGGCAGGGAGATTTCAGGACTCGATTACGGAAAACTTGGCATAAAGGTGGACGAAAGCCTGAGAGCATACGAAAACGTTTTTGCCATCGGAGACTGTGCGGAAGTCGTAGTAAAAGGTGAAGTGGCAACTAAGACAGCCCTTGAGGCGGAGAGACAGGCGAAGTTTGTCGCGAAGACGATATCCAGGATGCTGAAATCTGAAAAGATCGGATTGAACACTTACGTGCCATTTTCGACAAACAAGAGGCCGTTTGCCATACTGACTTTTGGCGAGAAGGGTTTAATTGTCAGGGGGAACACGGTGATAGCTTCACCCTCAAACCTGATATACAAGCTGAAGAGGATGATAGTGAAAAGGTTCCTCAAGAATTTTATAGTTTGAATATGGATGGAATTTGCATGTTATTAACGACAGCACCTGAAACACTTAACCGAAAAATATAAAGAGTTTGGAACAGCTTTTGGAGCATGAAAGTGGAAATCCCGGACGAGCTTTACAAGAAAATTGAGGAGAGAGTTAAGGAGACCGAGTTTGACTCCGTTGACGAGTACGTGACGTTCGTCCTTCAGGAAGTTCTTGCGAGCCTTGAGGAGGAAGAGGAGGAACAAGTCTTCAGTGAGGAAGAGGAGGAGAAGGTGAAGGAGAGGCTGAGAGCTCTCGGTTACCTTGACTGACTCAGTCTAGCTTATATGGAGCTTATTTTCAAATATTCGTCAATCTTTTTATCCTTTTTCGAAGCGTCGTCGATTACTTCAGCGGTTCTGCCAGTATTAGAATTCCCTTTCCGGAAACCATGAAGCTCTTAGTGTCGTGAGGCACGAAGACTGTTCTGAACTCCTCAAGTCTTACACACTCACCGTAGGCTGAGAGCTCGGCAAACCCCTCTACGCAGCTTACGTAGCAGTACCTCTTGTTTTTCACCTCTCTCGTCGTGTTTCCCGAAAGTCTCAGCATTCTAATGGAGAAGTTCTCTCCTTCGAGCCTATCTTTGAGCACGTCGAACTTCAAAGATTCAACGTTACATTTCTCAAATCTTATTACTTCCAGAGCCTTTTCAAGGTGCAACTCTCTCCCCCTCCCATAGTCGTAAACTCTATAGGTTATGTCCGAGCTCGTCGAGACCTCGTATATTAGCCCCTTGCATATTGCGTGCACCGTTTTTGGTGGAATCAGGTAACCCTCGTACTTGTTACACTTCACGAGGTTCATAAGCTCCTCTACCTTTAGCTCCTCTACAGCCCTTAGAAATTCCTCCTTGCTGATGTCTCTCGAAAGACCTATCATTAGCTCCGCCTCACTCAGTGTGATCCATGCCTCCTCCTTTCCTCTGTCGTTCTCTCCGAGCCTCTCAGCGTCCTCGTCAGAGGGGTGTACCTGAACGCTTAGCTTTTCTCCAGCATCTATGAACTTGACGAGGAGAGGCCTGTAACCACCTGAAACCTCGTCGAATATTTCGCTCATCTTAACTTTCCTTCCCCTGTAGTAAACGATCGAAGGCCTCTTCGGGTGTGGAGAAATTTCCCAAGACTCCCCAACGCTACCTATCGCTCCCTTGAGCTTCGATAGAATGTCTCCAGCCCAAGGCTTTTCTACAAGGTTTTCTTCTGCCTGAACTATAAAGTGCTCCATGATAATGACTCCCCGTCAAATTATTTAACCGTGCCTGATTAACACTCCTATGCTCTACGTTTATGGCCCCGTGCCGTCAAGGAGACTCGGTTCATCTCTTGGCGTAAATCTGACACCGTTCAAAACATGCAGTTACTCTTGCGTTTACTGCCAGCTTGGAAGAACAACTCGCAAGACCGTTGAAAGGAAGTCCTTCTTCCCCCGAGAGGAGGTACTGAAGGAAGTTGAAATTGCCCTCTCCCAGACAAAGCCCGATTACGTTACTTTTGCGGGGGAGGGTGAACCAACTCTGAGTCTCGATCTGGGCTGGCTTGTGGGGAAAATCAGGGATCTCGGGAGTAGAGTGGCCGTTATAACGAATTCCTCTCTCCTCTGGAGGAAGGACGTTAGAGAAGAAGTTTGCCTCTCAGATGCGTGCCTTCCATCCCTTGATGCAGTTAGTGAGGGCATTTTCAGGAGGATAAACAGACCTCACAGGAGTTTGACGGCAGAGAAAGTTGTTTCCGGCTTGCTCGAGTTTGGAGACGATTACGAGGGATCGCTCATGCTCGAGGTCATGCTCGTCAAGGGTTACAACGACAGTAGAGAGGAGCTTGAGAGGATTGCTGAGGTAGCTTCCGAGCTGAAGCCGGACAAAATTCACGTTCTTACACCCGTGAGACCCCCTGCTTCCGATGTTGAGCCGGCTGAATCTTCTTCAATAATGCTTGCACTGGAATGCTTCGAGAACGCTGGCATCAAAGCTGACTCTCTATACTTTCCTGAAAGCGGGGATTTCGACTACTCCGCCTTTTCATCTCTCGAAGAAGCGGTTAGGATCATGAGCAGGCATCCAATGAGAGAAGATCAGGCAGCTGAAATGGCAAGACACTTTGGAAAAAGCTTAAGGGAGCTTGAAGAGATCGGAGGCGTTGAAGTCAAGAAGTTCAGAGGCGTTAGGTTTTACTTTTATAGGCCTATCTGACTGGGAGTACATAACTTGAACAGCTATGACGCAAGGTTATCTGTGTTGAAAAGGGAGTGAAGGATTATGGGTGAAAGGAGTGAGAAACTGAGGGAAAAACTGCTGAAACTATACGATGTAGCCTCAGAGCTCTATCTCGGGGAAAAATCTTTCTTTTCGGGCAGTAACTATTACAATCCTCTCGTCCTGTTTAGCCTCCTCTCAGCTGTCATCCGGAAAAACGTTCTGGTTTACGGTGATTACGGTAGCGGAAAAACGACAGCTTGTGAGAGGATAGCATCTCTTGTTAGAAGCAT
>JAMOMT010000114.1 GCA_027066965.1 Archaeoglobaceae archaeon | reverse complement strand
TCTACATCTTTTTCGCTCAGGGAGGAAACGAACTCAGCAAACGCCTTTATCCTGTCTTTGAGCAGAGGCCCAGCCTCTCTGTAGTTCACCTGTGCTTTAGCTCTCTTCTCGAAGCTCTCGACGTATCTCACTTCCTTGACGTTGCACTGCGCTTTTATTATGTCGCCAAGCATCTCCACAGCTTTTTTCACGTCCTCTCCGCCCTCGACGACGAGGAGCTTGAGAGGCCACCTGAGCTTCCTCTTTGCTTTCTGCCTCGCGTTGCTTGCAGCCTCGAAGACTTCCTTGGCTATCTCCATCGCCCTCTCCAGCTCGGTGTCTATGAGCTCTTCTTCGACCTCCGGGAAGCTCTCCATGAATATCGATTCCTTAACGCTCTCACCACAAATGGCCTCTTTTGCCTCGGCAAACTCTTTGATGAAGTGCTGGTATATCCACTCCGAGAGGACTGGAGTGTAAGGAGCGATTATCCTCATCGACTTGTCTATTACCTTGAGAATCGTTGCATAGGCTGCCATCTTTGAAGGAGAGGCTTTCTCCTCCCAGACTCTACTCCTTATGAGCTGCACGTACCACCTGCTGAAGTCCTCTACGAAGAAGTCGACGAACGCCTTTACAGTTCTGTGTAGGTGGTAGGTTTCTAAACTATCTCTCGCAACCTTGCAAAGATTTTCCAGGCGAGAGAGGATCCACCTGTCCTCTACGCGGAAGGTTACGCCGTCTTTGCAGCTCTCAAGGAAGTCCTCTTTGTCAAGGCTCATGTACATGTAAGCAAACCTAACAGCGTTCCAGACTATGTTAAGGTACCTCCTGTACATTTCTGCCTCTTCCTTGCTGAATCGAAGATCTTCCCAGAGGGCTGAGCTGAGGACATATAATCTGAAAGCGTCAACTCCAATCCACTCCACGACCTCCTCGGGCTTTATTACGTTGCCCAGACTTTTGCTCATCTTCCTTCCCTGTTCGTCGAGCGTGAAGCCGTGCATGAGGACGGTCTTGTAGGGAGCTCTGTCAAAAGACACGACGGAAGCTCCGAGCTGGGAGTAGAACCATCCTCTCGTCTGATCGTGCCCCTCTGTTATGAAGTCAGCCGGCCACAATCGCTCGAACTCCTCCTTGACCCTCGGAAACTTCAGCGTGGCCCAGCTCGCAACACCGCTGTCGAACCACACGTCGAAGACATCAGGAACTCTCCTCATCACCCCTCCGCACTCGCACTCGAAAGTTATCTCGTCAACTCTTGGCCTGTGAACATCCAAGTCGTTCTTCACTTCTATTCCGAGCTCGTCTATGCTGCCTACGACCTTAATTTTCCCGCACTTCTCGCACTCCCAGACTGGAATTGGAATACCCCAATAGCGCTGTCTGCTTATGCACCAGTCTCTCGCATTACTAACCCAGTCCTTGAACCTCGAAAGTCCCGCCCATTCCGGCACCCAGCAAACTTTCTCTATCTCCTCGAGCATCTTTTCTTTCACCTTTGAAATCGCTATGAACCACTGTTCGGTCGCTCTGTAGAGAATAGGACTCTTGCACCTCCAGCAGTGTCCATATCTGTGAGTTATCTTCTCCTCAGCCAGAAGCAGACCTTTAGCTTTTAGGTCCTCTATTATGACAGGATTTGCCTCTTTGACGTTCGTTCCGGCATACTTTCCAGCCTGCTCAGTGTAAACTCCCCTCCCGTCAACTGGATTGAAAACTTCCAAACCATACTCCATTCCGAGGTAGAAGTCGTCAGCTCCGTGCCCGGGAGCTATGTGAACGCATCCTGTATTTTCGAGCGCGACGAAGTTTGCCAAGCAAACTCTGTGAGGTTTATCCTTCTGGTACGGAACTTCTTCGCTTAGGGGATGTTCGTACTCCAACCCTTCAAGTTCCTTGCCCTTGAAAGTCTCCAGAACTTCGATAACCTCTAACCTGCCCTTCTGTGCAACGCTCTCGAGCAAGTCCTTTGCAACTATTATCACCTCTTCCTTTCCGTTTTCGTCTCTTACCTTGGCTCTGACGTAGTCGAACTCTGGGTGAACAGCAACGGCCATGTTCGCCGGCAGAGTCCATGGTGTAGTTGTCCAGATGACCACATACTCGTTCTCTCTGTCCTTGACGGGGAACTTGACGTAGATGGACGGATCTGTTTCATCCCAATACTCCACCTCAGCTTCGGCCAAAGCCGTTTCACAGCGGGGACACCAGTTTACGACTCTCAGCTTCTTCTCGAGCAAACCTCTCTCGTAAGCTTTTTTTACTGTCCACCAAGCTGCATTTATGTAATCAGCTTTAACTGTCATGTATGGGTTTTCCCAGTCCATCCACACAGCTAACCTCTTGAACTGTCTGGTCATCTTCTCCTTGTTTTCGAGAGCGTACTCCATGCACTTGGCTACAAACTTGTCGACGCCGAAGTTCTCTATGTCCCTCTTGTTCTTGAAACCAAGCATCTGTTCGACCTTTACCTCTATAGGCAATCCATGCATGTCCCAGCCGGGAGTATCTTTGACTCTGTAGTTGCGCATTCTACGATACCTCAGCACTACATCTTTGATCACTTTATTCCATGCAGTTCCAAGGTGTATCTCTCCAGTCGTGTAAGGTGGTCCATCGACGAAGAAGAAGTCTTTCTCTCCTTTCTCCTTCACCTTTCTGTAGATTTCGTGATCGTGCCAGAACTCGAATATCTCCTTTTCTACGTCCGCTGGGGAGTAAACTGAAGGAAACATGGTTTTCACGCTTATAGGGTTGATTAAAAATGTTTGGTTATGTGGTTATGGATTCCGGTTTTTGCTGTTCTGCGGTGGTATCCTGAGTCTACTGTTTGTCAGGACTTGCTGAAATCTTTAAGTTTAGTTTTGATTTAATTTATCTATTATGATACTTTGAATAAAATAAAGAATAGAATAAATAAAACAGCAACAGAGTACCGGACAGCAAAAGCAATAATCCAAAAACTGCATTTTGAGCTGAGAAGCTTGTGCCTTTTAAATTCCCTCCTGCGTGAGAACTTCGAAGGGAAATGTATATCTCTGCTATTCCGGCAGTACAGTTAAGTATTGCGAGAGATAGAATAAGCACAACCTTTGTTCCGGAAAGAATGGCTTTCCCCTTCTCCGTTAACCTGTAATGCACCCACTTGTTGCCGACATTTACCTTCTCCACAAAGCCCGACTCCACGAGAACTGCGAGGTTCTCGTGCACGGTTGATTTTGGAAGGTTCAATTCTTCGCTCAGATTTCTGAGTGTTTTCGATCCGGTGTTGAGTTTTTTGAGAATGTTGATTCTCACTCCCGATGACAGGGCCTTAAGATCCCTTGCGTTGAGGGCAATTATCCTCACGTGTATTCACCTGCTATTTTCATCAGCTTCTCAAAGCTTCTGCTGGAACTCCAGACACCAACTATTACATTTCTATAGGTGAAAATCGTATTTCTGTATTTACCGCTCAGCACGAACACAGCCCCCTTCAGATGTATATTACGGTAATTCGTCTTGAGTGTTATAATTTCTGGAAAAACAATTTCGACGTAGTCTTCATGAGCTTTTATCGAATTCAGTCCATCCATTTTTATCCCAAGTTTGTACTGACCGTTTATGGCTTTCAGAATTTCCAGACACTTCTCCTTCAGTTTGCCGTATCCTCTGTCTTCTGGTGAGATTATACGATATTTTCCATTTATGTGGATAACTATTCCGCTGTTTATTTCGGAAGGTTTACTCAAAATGTTCAGAGTAAAATATAAAAGCATTAGAGCAACTGCGAGTATTGCGATGTACTTTTTCATCGTAACACCTCATGCAACTCTCCGAGCTCTGGGAGATCTGAAACGGCGGGGATGTACTGTCTGAATGCCTCAACCTTATTCCTTCCTTTTACGTAACCTTCGAAAACGTAAACTGGCAGCAGGTACTTTTGTTTTTCACTTGTGGGTTTTGCGTAGTATCCCAGATAAACCTTGCATATTTCTGCTCTGCCAACGTCCTTTATCCCCGTGAATATTCCGACCTCCTTCAGTTTTTCCAAGGCCTGCTCTGGAGTGATGATCGGACATTTTTTGTACGGTCTCACAGTTCTCCATACTTTGTAGAAACATATCACATCGCCTTTGCCGCCAATCTCTACGTCAAGTTTTGATCCGGCACCAACTACTGGAAGTCCGTTTATCTTTCGTGCAAATGACACTCTTACGTCTTCAAAACCGATTCCAATTACTTTTCCCTCTCCATTCATGGCCACCACTTTTGGATGGGTAACTCCTCTGAAAACGGCGTCATCAGGCATAAATCCTTTTTTACGCAAAAACTTCGTTGCTATTTTTATCGCTTCTTCGCTGGACGGCGAATTCGACGGCTTGTCAACATTGTTTCCCACCATCCATCTGGATGTGTCAATATAAGATATTCTACCGGATTTTACATTTATCTCGAGATGGAATTTACCATCTGTAAGAACGAATTCATCGAACGCCTCTCTTGGATGCCCATTCATATTAAGTCGTTTTGCAACTGAAGATACATAGCTTAATGTAACATTTGGTTCAACGCACTCGTATATCTCCAGCTTTTTGGGTACTTCGGGTAATGCCGTGTTTAATACGAAGGACGATGTGCGAAAACCTTTCGAGCTCTCAATGTAGTTTGCGTTTTGCCAGTTGTTTTGCCGGTTGCAGGTTGTGTATGCTGCTCCGGCAATGAGGAGTATCAGAATTAACCCGATCAATCCTGCTATTTTTCTCATTATCATTCATCTCGGCACTAACACTGGTATTTCGCGTAACACCAGAATGGCGGATTTGCTGGTGGATCTACTTGACTGCCGTGACCGTAGTGGTTGTTTACCCATTCCGCACATACGGTGTATGCATTGGCGCTACCTATGGCCAGCAGGAGAACGGCCCCAACCACAATCCAGAATGCTGGATTCATTGCAAACACCGAATGTTTACTTAAAACGGATATATAAGAAGCTAACATTTTGTTCGAAAAATCCGAACGACATCGCTTTGAGTGTCATAACTGTATTTGACGTGTGCTAACACTATGTAGGCTTTCAGGTAAGATTATCACCTCAGATAGCTTGAAAGCATCGAAAAAGTAAAATAAGCAGTCAGCTCCGGCACTGGTGTTTGCTGTTTGGTAAACCTTGACAGTTTAAGGAGGTGTGAGGATGGTTAGGAAAGTTACGAACAAGTGGTGGCTCGTAATTATACTTACAGTGGTTCTCCTCGGAGCAGCTTTTGCGGGGTGTGCCCAGAACAAGACCCAGACAACAACTACTACAACAAAGGCAACGCCAACTGCCAAGCCAACGGCAACTCAAACTCAGGAGAAGGCAGAGAGCTACAAGCTCGTCAACCCCGGCTATTTGACCGTTGGAATGGACGCAACGTATCCACCCTTCGAGTTCATAAACGAAACTAACCACCAGTTCCAGGGCTTTGACGTCGATCTAATGAAGGCAGTTGCTCAGGAGATGGGACTCAAGCCAAAGTTCGTCAACGTTGCTTGGACGGGCATAATTCCTGGGCTTGAGGCTCACAAGTACGACTGCATATGCAGTGCAATGACAATAACTGCGGAGAGAGCGAAGCAGGTCTACTTCAGCAGGCCCTACTTCGTTGCATCTCAGGTAATAGTCGTTAGGGCTAACGACAATAGGATACACGATGTTAAGGATCTGAACGGAAAAGTAGTCGGAGTGCAGCTTGGAACTACTGGAGAGTTCTTCGCCGAGAAGCTGCTCAAGCAAGGCATAAAATTCACGCTCAAGAAGTACCAGACGACCCCAGATGCTCTGCTTGACCTCAAGGATGGAAGGCTCGATGCCGTCATAATCGACAACGGTGTTGCTCTCTGGATGGCGAAGAAGTGCCCTGAGGACTACAAGGTCATAAACGAGAGACTCACTCACGAGCTTTACGGAATTGCCGTTGCAAAGGACAATCCTGCACTTCTCAAGGCGATAAACCAGGCTCTCAACAAGACCATACAGGACGGAACCTACACCAAGATATATGAGAAGTGGTTTGGCACTAAGCCCGACATCAAGCTGCTGCTGAACTCGACAGTTCAGGAAGCAATCCAGGGAAGCTGAACTCGGGGGCTTTAGTAGCAGCTTAGCTCAATAAAAACGTAGAATGCAGTGAGGGGAATAAGGTCCTGAAGGCTGAGAGCCATGGTAGGTATAGGACAGTTTGACTTCAATCTTTTTATTAAAATTTTACCCGATCTGGCGAGAGGAGCTCTCGTAACGCTAAAGTTCTCTTCCCTCTCGATCCTTTTTGGCCTCATCATAGGTACGTTTTTTGGCATTTTCAGGATTCTGAAGAACCCGATTCTGCCCAAAATCGCGACAGCTTACGTTGAGCTCATCAGGGGAACTCCACTGCTTGTCCAGATAATGATAGTTTACTATGGACTGCCGGCTGCGGGAATAAACCTCCCGCCCGAGGTGGCTGGAGTCCTTGCTCTCAGCATAAACAGCGGAGCGTACATAGCTGAAATCATAAGAGCTGGGATCCAGAGCGTTCCTAAAGGCCAGATGGATGCTGCAAGGTCCCTTGGAATGAGCTACGCTCAGGCTATGAGGTACGTTGTTTTGCCTCAGGCTTTCAGGAACATACTTCCAGCATTAGGCAACGAGTTCATAGCGCTCATAAAAGACTCCTCCCTGCTTTCGGTCATAGCTATAGCTGAGCTGACGAGAACTGGAATGCAGATATACGCCGTTACTTTCAATGCTTGGACACCGCTGCTTGGAGTAGCGATGTTCTACCTCGCGATGACGTTACCCTTAAGTAAGCTCGTAGATCACTTCCAGAAGAGGATTGGTGGCCATGAGTCTCCTTAAGATAATCAACCTTCACAAGAGATTCGGAGACCTCTACGTGCTCAGAGGAGTCAACATGGAGGTTGAGAAGGGAGAGGTAGTCGTAGTCATCGGCCCTTCTGGCGGAGGAAAGTCGACTCTGCTAAAGTGCATAAACATGCTCGAACCTCCGACTGAGGGAAAGATAATCCTCGACGGAATTGACCTGACAGCCAAGGGAGTTGACCTGAACAAGATAAGGCAGAGGATCGGCATAGTTTTTCAGCAGTTCAACCTGTTTTCTCACCTCACGGCTCTCGAGAACATAACTCTTCCTCTCAGGATAGTCAAGAAAGTGCCGAAGGACGAGGCGGAGAAGATAGCGATAAAGTACCTGAGGAAAGTTGGGCTCGAAGAGGAGTTTGCCACTTACTACCCTCATCAACTCAGCGGTGGACAGCAGCAGAGAGTGGCGATAGCCAGAGCTCTGGCAATGAACCCTGAGCTCATGCTCTTCGACGAGGTTACGTCAGCTCTCGATCCAGAGAGGGTGAAGGAAGTTCTGAACGTAATGGAGGAGCTTGCAAGGGAAGGGATGACGATGATCGTCGTAACTCACGAGATGGGCTTCGCGAAGGAAGTAGGGGACAGGGTCGTCTTCATGGACGGCGGAGTGATAGTAGAGGAAGGGAAGCCTGAGGAAATTTTCACGGCTCCAAAGCACCCGAGGACGAGGGAGTTCCTGAGTATGATACTTTAATTCTTTTTTATGGGGGTTTGTTTTTATTGATGCTACGTTTTTTATGTTTTGTTGATGCTACAGCTGACGACTACAGCTTCAGTTAACCCCGTTAAAATGCTTCGATGCTGATTGGCTGGTGGAGTGTAAGGGAAGGTGTTAACAAAAACAAAACGTAGATGTATCGATAATTCTACAAAAAATGTGGGTGGTTGAATGAAGAGAAAACTTCTCGTTCTCGCTTTTGCGTTGCTCATCCTAGCCCTTCACTTCCTCACAGCTCAGAAACCGGTTATACCAAAACAGAACGTAACATTCCCTCTGAAAAGAGACAACATAACGGTTGTTAGAGTGGAGCCATCTCCAGGAAAGGTTGTTGGAAGAAACCACTTCATCACGATCTGGGTCAAGCCTCCGGATCCCGGTATAATAAGGGCAAGCATAACCGTCAATCCAGAGCCAGAATACATTATGGAGCACGCTGCAGCTTGGGTGCCTGGAAGAGCTCTGGGATATAGGTGGGCGGTTACGGCTGGAAGCGGCGTTTACACGGTGGAAGCGAAGGTAATCAACCGCAAGACGGGAGACCAGCTCAACTTTTCATGGAGCTACATAGTCAAGTAGTTCGTTTCTTGTAGTTTCTTGCTCACGGTCGATGACCCGTTAGCGACATCTAAAAGAAACAAAAAAGAATTATAAACCGTGCGGTTTTGTTACTGTGTATGGACAAAAAAGCTCAGGAAGTGCTAAAACTTCTCGAGAACGATGCGAGACTCTCCTACAGGGAGATAGCTGAAATGCTTGGAATTAGCGAGGATGAAGTCAGAGAAATAGTGAAGAAAGCTGAAGAGAACGGAGTCATACTCAAGTACAAGACCCTGATAAACTGGGAGAGGTTTGGAGAAGAGCCCGTTTACGCCGTGATAGACATAAGAGTCACTCTTACTAGGGAGAAGAACTACGACGACATAGCGAAGAGGATAGCCAAATACCCAGAAGTCCACGCTGTCAGGCTGATAAGTGGGGACTACGACTTTCAGGTCGTCGTAAAGGGCAAGAGCCTTAAAGATGTCTCCTTCTTCGTTGCAGAGAAGATTTCCACGATCCCCGAAGTACTCACAACTGTTACACACTTCGTCCTGAGGACATACAAGGAGGAAGGCGTTTTACTCTTCAAGGAAGAGGAGGACAGGAGACTGGCCGTAACGCCCTGAGGCTTTAGTCAGTTGTGAGCGAGGCGAGAGAGGTGAGGGGAGTTAAAGAGGTTAGGAATGTTGAGGAAGCGGGCTATGGAGCGGCTGGTAGGGCTGATGAACTGGAATTCGAAAGGATGTTTGAAAGAAAAAACGAGACCAAAAGTGAAAAAAGGATTTCGAGGAGCGTCGAAGCGTTAAAGCCTTCTGGCATAAGGAAGTTCTTTGAGCTGATAATTGGAAGGGAGGACATAATCAGCCTCGGTGTTGGAGAGCCAGACTTTCCCGTTCCTTGGAGGATAAGAGAGGAGATGATATATGCCTTGGAGAAGGGAATAACGTCCTACACCTCCAACTTTGGCCTGTACGAACTGAGAGAGAGCATAGCCTCCTACTACAGAAAGTTCGGCGTTAGCTGCGGCGTTGAAAACGTAATAGTTACGACTGGTGTTAGCGAAGCCGTTGACATAGCACTTAGAGCAATCCTTAACCCGGGGGAGGGTGTGTTAATTCCTGAGCCTTGCTATGTTTCATATTCTCCCTTAACGACACTCGCTGGTGGAGTTGCCGTGAGTTATCCTACGACTCCTGACTTCGTGCCTACTTACGAGGACATGGTCAAGCTTGCGAGGGAAGCTGAGGGGAGGGGTGTGAGGATAAAGGCTGTGATGATAAACTACCCGAACAATCCTACGGGGGTCAGCTACACGAGATCGGTTTTGGAGGAGATTGCGGACTTTGCAGTGGAGAAGGACGCCATCGTTGTGTCTGACGAGATATACGCTGAGCTTAGCTATTCATTCAAGCACGAGTCGATAGCGTCTCTTGAAGGCATGTTCGACAGGACGGTCATACTGAACGGATTCTCTAAAGCTTTCTCTATGACTGGCTTGAGAGTTGGTTTTGCGATAGCTCCTGAGGATGTTCTCAACGCCATGTTGAAGATTCACCAGTACTGTATGCTTTGTGCCCCTGTCCTGTCCCAGATCGGTGCAATAGAGGCTCTGAGAAACGGGGAGGATGACCTTGAGGAGATGAGAGAAGAGTATGTCAGGAGGAGAAACTTCTTCGTGAAGAGGATTAGAGAAGTTCTCGACGTCAAGAAGCCGGATGGAGCGTTCTACGCTTTTCCCTCAGTGAAGGAAACCGGATTGAGCAGCGAGGAGTTTGCAAAGAGGCTACTCTTCGAGAAAAAAGTGGCTGTCGTTCCCGGAAACGCATTTGGAGAGTGTGGAGAAGGATATATTAGGTGCGCTTACGCCGTTAGCATGGAAAAGCTGAAGGAGGCTGTGGAAAGAATAGTCGAGTTCGTGGAGGGGCTTTAAAGTCGGAACGTAGCATCAAGTTTCCATCTTTTCTTGTTCCGGTAGTAAAGAGCCCAAGAGCTTGGGGGTTTCCGGGAACAGAACTTCTTTAGCTGCTTTCAGCGAATCCGCGTATATGTGTGCATCATT
>JAMOMT010000113.1 GCA_027066965.1 Archaeoglobaceae archaeon | reverse complement strand
GAAAGCGGAACAAAAATTAGAGGAGAGATGCTCCTTTCGAGGAGGCCTGTGTCCTTTCTCGGAGACGTAAACTCTGAAGGAGTCGTAGTAGCAGAGGACAGCGACGTTAGGGGGGAGAGCATAAGGGGGAGAATCTTTGCTTTTCCCTCAGGAAGGGGGTCAACTGTTGGAACTTATGTAATACTCCAACTATGCAAATCTGGAAACGCACCTCTCGCAATCGTGAACAGAAAAACGGAGAGTATAATAGCTGCTGGGGCAGTCATAGCCAGGATACCCCTGTTCGACTCTCCAGAACCCGACATCTTCGAAGAACTCAAGCCGGGAGTGTACAGGGTAGAGATTGAGGCGAGGGAGGGGATTGGAGTTCTGAGGCTTTTGGAGACGGGATAGAGATGAGCAGAAACGAAGTCGAAGGGAGCGAGAGAGAAAAAAAGCTTGAGGAGCTCGTGAGCGAAATAAAAAGCCTGTTCAGAGTTTACTGGGAGGAAAGAGATAAGGACTCGATAAAGCTCTACGTTGTGAATCCTAACCCCACCATCGTCGAAGCGATAGCTTCGAGAGCTGAGAACTGGGAAGTAAGCCTGAAAGAGAGGCTTGGCGAGCAGTACGTGGAGATATCTAGGAGAAAGCCGGAAAAGAGTGGGGTGTGGCTAAACATCCTCTTACTCTTCTTAACGTTCCTCTCGACGACCTATGTCGGGATGGGGTTCTACCAGAAGAATAGGATTCTTGGAGGAATAGTTTTCTCGGCAGCCATACTTTTCGTGTTAGGCAGCCACGAGATGGGGCACTACTTTGCAGCAAGGAGATGGAACGTCAAAACGTCTCTCCCGTACTTTATACCAGCACCTACAATCCTCGGCACTTTCGGGGCTGTTATAAAGCAGAAGAGTAACTGCCCGAACAGGAAAGCTCTCTTCGACATAGGCATCTCCGGACCTCTCGTAGGGGTCGTTGCTTCGATCATAGTCACATACATCGGGCTTAAGATGAGTCCATCTTTTCCAACAACAACAGCTTCAATGTACGTGCAGATCGGAACTCCACCCCTCTTCGACTTTCTTGCAAAACTTGCAGGCTTCAACGGGAAGTTCATGAGCCCGGTAGCTTTTGCTGGCTGGGTCGGGATGTTTCTAACGTGCCTGAATATGATTCCCGCTGGACAGCTCGATGGAGGGCATGTTTTGAGGGCGATGATCGGAAAGGCGAGCGACAGGGTTTCGAAGTTAATGCCCTTCGTTCTCCTCGGCATTGGATATCTCGCAGACAACTACTACGGAGCCGGCTCTGGAAGCGTGTGGATAATCTGGTCGCTGATAGTTCTCCTGTTCTCTCTTGCACCCCACCCGAGCCCGATAGATGATGAAACGCCGATAGACAAAAAAAGGTACGTCACTGGGATTGTTGCTTTCGTCATTGCCGCTCTCTGCTTCACTCCGGCACCCTTCAGGATTGGCAGGTTTTAGTTTTCCAGCTTTATAGTTGCCTGCGTTTTCAGTTGCCCTGTGCTTAGTTACAACAAGTAAGTAAAACGATCACTCAACCTACTC
This sequence comes from Archaeoglobaceae archaeon, assembly GCA_027066965.1. Classification (GTDB taxonomy): domain Archaea; phylum Halobacteriota; class Archaeoglobi; order Archaeoglobales; family Archaeoglobaceae; genus WAPX01. The sequence continues at coordinate 588 of JAMOMT010000113.1, read as the reverse complement.
GACCCACCAGAGCCACAGGCCCTTCGCAACCTTCGCCCTTCTGCCTTTTATCTTTCCCTCTATTGCAAGCTTCTGTAAAGCTCTGAGGGTTACCCTTCTGTTCATACCTATCATCTGAGCTATCTCGGAAGTCGCGAGCGGTCCGTCAACGGATGAAAGAATTTCCATAATTCTCTCCCTAACCTCCTCTTCCGGATACATCCTAACGTCCTCCATATCCTCATCATCTCCATTTTTCTTTCTTCTCCCGCTCCAGCTCCTGGAAGCGGTCATTTAAACCACCCCGAAGAAACAAAAAAGAAAAAAACAAAAATCAACAAACGCAGACTTTCATCTCTGCCGGTAGAACTCTCAACCTCACACTTTTGCTTTTTATTAGTCCCCTCTTTGCGACCAAGTATAATTCGCTGAGGGCGAAGCTCGCGTCCGAAAGTATTCTGAGTTTTCCTCTCCTCACAGTAACTCTCCTGACTTCCTCCGGAATCCCGATTACCCCTTTCTCAAAGCTCACAACTCCTCCTTCGACACACACAGGCTTCCAGATAATCTTACCTCTACCTATCTCCTCGGTAACGTCGACTCCAGCGT
>JAMOMT010000112.1 GCA_027066965.1 Archaeoglobaceae archaeon | reverse complement strand
GATAACCCGCTCTTTAAGCTTGACAACGTAGTTACAACTCCCCACCTCGGAGCATCTACGAGAGAGGCTCAGATAAGCGTTGGAATGACTGTCGCGAACGAGATAATCAACATGTCTAAGGGACTGCCCGTTAAGAACGCTGTAAACCTGCCGAGCGTCGACGTAAGCGAGTACGAGTACATAATGCCGTACCTCAAGCTCGCTGAGAAGATGGGGAAGCTCGCAGCAGCGAGGCTAAAGGTCACGAAGAGGGCAGTTGAGAGAGTCAGGATAACTTTCAGAGGCAAGCTCGCGAAAATGAACACTGAGTACATAACGAGGGCTCTGCTGAAAGGCCTCCTGCAGGGAATAGTTTCGAACATAAACCTCGTCTCAGCTTTACCCGTTGCGAAGGAGAGGGGAATTGACATAGAGGAAGCGAGGGGAGACGTTTCGAGCTACGAGAGCTTACTGGAAGTGGAAATAGGTGATGGGGAGAAGGAGATAAGCATAGCTGGAACGTGCTTCGGTAACGAGTACAGAATAACGAGGGTCGACAAGTACAAGGTCGACTTCGTGCCTGAGGGACACTATATAATCTCACTGCACGAGGACAAGCCGGGAGTTATTGGCAGAGTTGGAACACTGCTCGGAGAGCACGGAATAAACATAGCGGGAATGATAGTTGGCAGGTATGGCGGCAAAGGAGGAATACAGCTGATGCTGCTGCTTGTCGACGACCCGCCAACGGATGACGTGCTTAAAAAGATGGAGGAACTTGACGGAATACTCGATGCCGTTTACGTTTACCTGTGATATTTTCTATTTTATTCCAAGTAGTTGTTTTTAGCATTGCGGGTTGGAAAATTAACAGCATTAACAGTTAACCACCGGCTATCGGAGGGAAAACGGCTATTACGTCTCCATTCTTCAACTCTTTCATCTCGTCTTTGATGTTCCTGCCGTTTATCGTTATTATTCTGTCGTCCCTTATCCCTCCTTCTTCGTCAAGAACTTCCCTCAGAAACTCATCTCCCAAAACTTTAGCGGCCTTTCTAAAGCAGTCCTCGAGGCTGTCGCACTCCACTTCCACGCTTTTGCCGAACTTCTCTCTTAGAGTTGCGAAGAGTTCAATTCTTACCTTTGCCATTTTGCTCCCTTCGTTAGATTTTATTGCAACAACTTTATTTATTACAAACGCCTGAAAGCCACTCGAAGAACTTTTCCAGAGCTCTCCTCCTGTGGGAGTACTCGTTTTTCTCTTCTCCCATCTCCGCAAAAGTCTTGCCTTCAAACTCGAAAATCGGGTCGTATCCGAAGCCGTGCTCTCCCCTGATCTCTTCGGAAATCTTTCCGTCAACTCTTCCGGTGAATGTTTTGACTTCCTTTCCATCCCAGTACGCTATGACCGCCATGAAGTAGGCTCCCCTATCTTCCACTCCATCCATCAGCTTTATTATGCCCTCGTTTCCGATAGTCTTGAAGACGTAGGAGGAGTAGGGGCCGGGAAATCCCTTTAGAGCTTCTATGAAAAGACCACTATCTTCTATGAAGAATTGCGAGCTCATTTCTTTGCTCAGCATTTCCGCACTTTTTCTCGCTATTTCCTCGAGGTCGCTTCCCTGGGGTTCAAGGTACTCAAGCTGTATCCAGCCAACTTCTATTCCGTACTTCTCTCCTATCGCCCTCGCCTCTCTATATTTTCCCTCGTTCGACGTGACGAAGATGACTTCCATACCTTCTTGTCAACTGATCTGAATAACTCTTTTTCTCTTTGGCACCCTCTTTTAAATTCCAGTTTTTTATTTTTGGCAAACTTGATGTGCATAAAAATACTGGAATCGATTAACAACGCGTAAAAATCGAACAAAACAGTAAAGGAAAGTTACTTAGAAAGAACAATTCTAAGCTTTTCGGGATCATACTTCCAGTCCTTTGGTAGAATCCCTCTCTCCTTGTAGTAGTTGGAAAGCCTCCAGATCTTCGCCTCTATTAACTGGAGACCCCTTATGTTGTGAAAATCCTTCCTATGAACCGCCGTGTGCTTTCTAAGGTTTATCGCTTTCTTTATCAGAGCTTTCAGGTCTTCCGGCAGTGTTATCTCTGCCCCTTCCTCCCTAAGTATCTGCTGCAGCTTCTTTCCAGTAACTTGCCTCACCGATG
>JAMOMT010000111.1 GCA_027066965.1 Archaeoglobaceae archaeon | reverse complement strand
CTTCGAAATACTATTTCCATCTCTTTGAACTCTGTTTCCAGTCTAATTATCCTCGTAAAACTTCAATCCAAATCTCTCAAGCTTTTTGAAGTGCTTGGCATTTCTTGTTAGCAGTTTGAAGTTTTTTACTATAGCAACCGAAGCGATTAGAATATCTCTTTCGTCGATTAACTCACCAGTCCTTCTGAGTTCTATCCAGATTTCGCTTGCTTTCACCAGCACATCGTTATCGTGAAACACTACGATAAAAGCTGACTCGAGCAGTTCTTTCGCTTCTCTTACGTTTTTGCAACCTCTTATAAATTCATAAAGTGTTATTTCCAAAATATACAGTTATTTCTTAGGTAAATTGATAAAACCTTTAATGTAATCGATTAGAACATCTGTGTCGACTAGTACTCTCTCGCCCATTTTTTTCACCCTTAATTCCTCGATATCGTCTATCATGAGTAATTCTTTAAGTTTACTTCTAACCTTTTCTCTTTTCATTGCAGTGTATTCTCCCGCAAGTTCTTTAAAAAAGTGTTCCAGTCCTTATCACCCTTTACCTCTTAAAGTAGCTTTTTTACATCCTCCTTCACAGAGATCGTTGTAATCATGTAGTTATGTAATTGATGAATTATTTAATTGTTTTGTTCGCTTTAAGATATCGATACATTTTTCAAGCTGTATCTTCACTTCCTTCGGTGTAAAATAACGTAAAATAACATAAAAACATGTACCGGAAACTTTGGGAGCGGATGCCCGAATATGAACGCTCTTATGGCGTATGAAGAATCGCAAACCACCCTAACTCTACACCCATCAAGCACACAGCCTCGAAAGCCATGTTAGGGATTAGAACTCAAAAAGTTAAGCGCCCCGGCCGGGAATTGAACCCGGGTCGAGGGTTCCGGAGACCCTCAGGATGTCCACTACCCTACCGGGGCAAACTCCTTTTTGGCCTGCTTTGACTTGTACATCTCAACTCCAGCCTCGTCGCAGGCCTCAGCTACCATCTTCTTAATCTTTGATACTGTGGATTTCTCGTCTATCACGACTATTTCCGCCTCACTTCTCTCTATCGCGTACTTCAAAAACTCTTTGTTCAATCCCTCGAACGTGTACTTCGCGAAGTTGTGGGCAAACGCTATTCTTGTTGATAGCTCCATTTCCGTCTGCCTTGGGGCGTAGTGCGTTCCACCAACGCCAACTGCCACGACCCACTCTCTATTTTCTCTCCTTCTCACAGCTTCGAGTATCGCCTCCGCAACGGCTTTTGCCGCTCTAACGTCCCTCCACTCGCTCTCGGTAGAGCCTATTTCGTAGAAAGCGGAAGGAACGTCCACTTCTGAGGGACCATGGTGAGTGACTTCTAAGCTGAACGTGTAGTCGTCAAGCCCGTACTCCTTCATCTTCTCAACGAGTGTCAGAGAGTACATCTTCATCGTGAAGGGAGCGGGCTTTGCGAGAGAGTATGGTTTTCCTCCGTAGTCTGCAGTGGCAACGTTTCCCGAGACGTGACACGAAAGGAGCTTTCTCCCGTCCTTGCTCGTGTGACGAGACGCAAACACTATCTCTCCAACATCGATACCGAAAACCTCTGACACCTTTCTATCTATCCCGTCCGCGTAAATGAGTCTGTGCTCGATCTCCACTATACTCAGCCTGTCGAACTTTAACAGCTTCATTCCTTCCCTCTCCACGACTTCGAAGTCTCCGAGCATCTCTGTCAGCCTGTCCTTGATGTTCATTGAAGCGGGATCGACCCTGCTGCAGAGCACCACTGTCTCCATGTCCAACCCTCTACCCTCCCGTTAATATTGTTACGCCACTTTCGGTTCCGTCTAACGTTCAGAGATTCTATACCTCTGCTTTGTTTCTATACTTCTGTTCATGCCGAACCACTGAATCGAATTGTAAAATTTTAAACTGTTTCGACGTAAACTCACCAGTGAACGTTTTGGTAATGAGATAATAGGGCTATCGGATTTTTGGTAAAATAAGAAGAAGGGGTTAAAGCTTAGGCAGAGAAGATTGAAGAGCCATACTCTCTCTTTTCCGACTGGGCGAGCTACGTTGTGCGGGCCCTTCAACGGATCCGCGATGGTGTGCTATATGGTTTTGTTCGGGAAGGGAGCAGATGCCGTTATAAATGAACTCATG
>JAMOMT010000110.1 GCA_027066965.1 Archaeoglobaceae archaeon | reverse complement strand
TAATCCTTTCGTGTGTCTTCAGGTTTTGTATTGACTTTCCAAGAAACCTTATCTCTCCCTTGGTTCTCACAAGTCCGCATATTGCCTTTATTAACGTCGTCTTTCCGGCTCCGTTTGGACCAAGAATAGCCACGGCCTCCTTACCCACTCTCAGGCTGATGCCTTTTAGAACTTCGGAGCCGTTGTAGTAAGCTCTCAGGTTTTTCACTTCGAGTATGTTCAAGCTCTCTCCTCCATTGCTCCCAGCCTTTTTTCCAACTTTTGACGGTTAGAATCTTAATCAGTTTTGCGTTAATCGAACTAACTCGTTTAAACCCCATTCCCTCCAAGGTACGCCTCTATTACCGTTCTATCCCTCACCGCCTCTTCCGGTAGTCCCTCGAATATAACTTCTCCGTAGTTCAGGACTATTAGCCGGTCGACTATCCTGAAAAGTTCTTTCAGCTTGTGCTCAATTACAACCAAAGGTATTCCTTCGTCTCTCAGCGACTTTATGATTCTCTCAAGTTCTCTACTCTCAGAAACGCTGAGGCCTGAGAAAGGCTCGTCGAGCATCAGCATTTTTGGCTTTGCCGCAAGAGCGAGGGCTATACTGAGCCTCCTCAGCTCTCCCTGAGAGAGGTTGGAAGCAAGCCAGCCTCTTTTTTTCTCCAGTCCCACTCTCTCGAGTTCTTCAATGCCTCCACCAGCAGCGATTACATTCTCCTCCACACTCATCTGTCTGAAAACTCTTATGAGCTGGAATGTCCTCACGAGACCCATTCTCACAAGACTGCTCGGTTTTCTACCGACTATGCTTTCTCCCCTGAACCTCACGTCCCCCCTGTCTGGCTTTAGGAACCCTGAGATAACGTTGAAGAGGGTTGTCTTTCCCGCTCCGTTCGGCCCCATTATTCCGAGGCACTCGTTCTTCCTAACTTTAAAGCTCACACCATTCAGGGCTACAAGTTCCCCGAACTTTTTCTCCACACTCTCTACTTCAAGCATGTTTCTCACCGTACTCTGGAGTTTTGGTTGATACGGTGTTAGGTGATAGCCGTTAGCAAGTTTGGCAGCTTGTCACTCGATATCAGAATACTTAAATATTGCCGTTGCTGCCAGCCATCATGCGGAGACTGTATTTGCTTCTGCTACTCGTGCTGGTGGGAGCAATGGTTATGGGGTGCGCTCAAAATCAGACGAAGACTTCTGTAAAACCTCAGGTCAGCAACGGAACTCAGATCACTCAAAACGTCGTTAAAATAGGCGTAATTGGACCAATGGAAACGAAGTACGGAACTGCGATGGTTCACGCTGCTAAACTTGCGGCTGAAGAGATAAATGCTAATGGCGGAATTCTTGGCAGAAAAATCGAAATACTGACAGCTGACACGAAGATGGATCCGAACACGGGCTCGATGGCTTTTAGAAGGCTAGCTGACGAGGGGTGCAACGTAATAATCGGTGGTTTCTCGAGCGGTGTTTGCTTGTCTATGCAGCAAGTCATGGCTGAGAAAAAGATCCTCTGGCTTGGAGACTCTGCAACTCCAAGGCTCACCGAGAAGGTTAAGGAAAACTACAGTCTCTATAAGTACTACTTCAGACCCATAGGCACGAACGCATCTACTTTCCCGCTTGATATGGTTGCTATGTTGAATTACCTCAACGAGGAAGGTGTGCATGTAAAGAGAGTCGCAATAATCAGGGACAATGCACTCTGGACTGACGATGTGATGAAAGTTCTCAAGCCTCTACTTGAGGAGAACGGTTATATCATCGTAATGGACGAGAAAGTCAACAGGGGACAGACGGACTTCACATCGCTCCTTCTTAAGGCGAAGCAGGAAAAAGCTGACGTCATAATGCCGATAATAGCTCACGTTAGAGGAGCTCCTCTCGTCAAGGAGTGGGCGAGCATGAAGCTTGGGATACCAATAGCCGGGCACGACCTCTCGGCAATAGACCCTGATTACTGGAATGCAACAGGAGGAGCGTGCAACGGAGAGCTTTACACGGCTGATGGGGGTGGAGTTCCCTATCCGATAAACGACAAAATGGCACACTTCCTGAAAGCATACGAGGAGAAGTATCACACCCTGCCAGAAGCTTTCGATGCTTACGGAGTTTACGATGCCGTTTACCTCTACAAGCAGGCGGTTGAGAACGCT
>JAMOMT010000109.1 GCA_027066965.1 Archaeoglobaceae archaeon | reverse complement strand
GGCAGTAAGAATTGCGACTGGAGCTGTCATGCCTGCCAAAGCCAACGCTGTTGTTATGGTGGAGTACACGAGCGAGAGTGATGGGATAGTTGAGGTCTACAGGGCTGTGGCTCCAGGGGAGAATGTCTCCAAGAGAGGAGAAGATGTTAGGGTTGGAGAAGTCGTTTTGAGAAGAGGGGAAGTGATTCAATCCCACGATGTCGGGTTTCTCTACGCCGTTGGTGCAAGAGATGTAAAGGTCGCAAGGAGGGTTAAAGTGGCTGTTACTGCCACTGGGGACGAGATATACGACGTTATGGTAGATGAAGCAGAAACCGTAAAAAAGGGAAGTGTAAAAACATTCAACTCAAAAATACCAGACTCGAATAGACCCTCTATAATATCGAGCCTTAAAAGCATAGGCTGTGAAGTCTTTGATTTTGGAATAGTCAATGATTCGAGGGAAGAAATGGAGAAAGCTTTTGAGAGAGCTTTGGAGAAATGCGACATTGCAGTCTTCACCGGAGCAACTTCTGCTGGAAAAAAGGATGTGATGCCAGAGGTGCTTGAGGAGTTTGGAGAGCTGATAGTTCACGGAGTAGCCATAAAGCCGGGGATGCCCACGGCTTTGGGAGTGGTAGAGGGAAAACCCGTTATTTTGCTCCCCGGCTTTCCAGTTGCCTGTTTAATAGCCTTCAGGCTTTTCGTAATTCCCGCTGTATGGCATTTGCAGGGAACTAACGTAATGGCCTACCCAGGAGAAATCGTGAAAGCGAGACTCGCGAGGAGAATTCCCTCTAACGCTGGAACTAGGACGTTCACCCGTGTTAGGCTCGAAAGAGGAGAGGACGACATGTTTGTTGCCACGCCGATCAGGACGTCCGGCTCAGGTGTTTTGTCCTCCCTCGTCAAGGCCCACGGATTGGTGGAGATTGAAGAGGAACTCGAAGGTCTAGAGGAGGGAGAGATAGTGGACGTAAGGCTGATGAGGCACCTGATAGGTGTTTAAGAGGGATTTAGATGAGGAAAATATTCAGGAATCTTGTTTCGGTTGAGGAAGCTTTCAGAGTAATCGAATCAATTAAGGAACGTCTTAACCCACAGTTCGAGGAAGTTGAGATAACTGAGGCCCTTAACAGGGTTCTCGCTGAGGACGTTTACGCTAAGTGCGATGTCCCACCATTCGATAGAGCTGCCATGGACGGCTACGCTGTTAGGGCTGAGGATACTTATTCAGCTGAGGAGGACAACCCCGTCACCCTGAAGGTAGTTGGAGAGGTCGAAACTGGGGAAAAACCGGAAGTTGAAGTGGGAAGGGGAGAGGCAGTAAGAATTGCGACTGGAGCTGTCATGCCTGCCAAAGCCAACGCTGTTGTTATGGTGGAGTACACGAGCGAGAGTGATGGGATAGTTGAGGTCTACAGGGCTGTGGCTCCAGGGGAGAATGTCGTTGCTGCTGGAAGTGACGTTATGGCTGGAGAGCTAATAGCGAGGGCCAAAATGAAGATAACAGCGAGAGAGGCAGGAATGCTCGCAGCTGTGGGCGTTGGCAGAGTTAAAGTTTATAGAAAGCCGAGGGTTGCGGTGATATCGACGGGAAACGAGATCTGCGAGTGGGGCAAAAAGCTCGAGCCAGGTAAGATATACGACGTAAACACGGCCACAATCTCCCTCGCTGTTGAGGAGAACGGAGGGGAGGTAGTTTACAGAAAAATCGCGAGGGACGATTACGAATCCATAAAGTCAGCCATAAAAGAGGCTGTCCAAAAGGCAGATCTGGTGATCACCTCTGGCGGCACATCTGCGGGAGAAGGAGACATCGTTTACAGAGTTCTGGGAGAGCTTGGAGAAGTTCTCGTCCATGGAATAGCTGTAAAGCCTGGAAAGCCGGCGATAATCGCCATTGTTGACGGAAAGCCAGTCTTTGGTCTCCCTGGCTACCCGACTTCAGCATTCATGATATTCGAGAAGTTCACCTCTCCTGTGATAAGGTATCTGGCAGGGATGGGGGATGGGGAACCAAGGAAAGTGAAAGCAAAGCTTGCTGTCAGAATCGCCTCTCCTCACGGGAGGAGGGAATTCCATCCGGTCTGCCTCGTTGAGGGTGAGGAGGGTTTGTCGGCCTACCCGCTGACGGGCAACTATTCCGCGATGGTGTCCAAGCTCGCTCAGGCAGACGGCTTCGTGGAGATTGGAGAGGATGTTGCCTTCCTCGAGCCGGGGGGAGTCAGTGTAACTCTGTTTTCGACGCTGAAGCCGTCTGAGCTCGTCATCATAGGCAGCCACTGCGTTGGAGTTGACCTAATTTTGAGGCTTTCTGGCTTGCAGGCCAAGACGATAAACGCTGGCTCCACGGGCGGTTTGCTCGCAGTGAAGAGGGGGGAGGCAGATCTGGCCGGAACACACTTGCTCGACGAGAGCGGAGAGTACAACCTGCCTGTGATGCAAAAGCTCGGGCTGAAAAACGCTGTTTTAGTCAAGGGCTACTTGAGGGAGCAGGGATTGATAGTTGCGAAGGGTAACCCCAAGAAAATAAGGTGGTTCGATGACATGCTGAGGCCGGATGTCAGGATCATAAACAGGAACCCTGGGAGTGGGACGAGGGTTCTGCTGGACATGCACCTGAAGGAGATTGCGGAGAGGGAGGGAGCGGAGTTCGACGAACTCGTGAAAAGGATAGAGGGCTACACTGTTGAAGCTAAAACTCACACAGCAGTTGCAGTCGCGATTCTTATGGAGAAGGCTGACGTGGGACTAGGGATAAAGAGCGTTGCCGACTTCTACGGCTTGGATTTCATACCCGTCAGAGCGGAGGAGTACGACTTTGCCGTTAGAAGGGACAGGCTGGAGAAGGAGAGCGTAAGGAGATTCCTCAATACTCTTCGCTCGGAGGAGTTTGCAAAAGAGCTCGAAAAGCTTGGCATGAGGACATGGGAGAGGACTGGAGAAGTCGTGGAGGTTTAAAGTTTTAAAGAAAGTTTCCTTAAGTGATTTCTAATTTTGTATAGCTAACTACTATCTTTTGTAGTTTAAAGTTTAAACTTAATGACACAACCAAAATTCAATAACAAACGCACTCATAGGTTCGCTTATTCAAACTAAGACAAAAAGTAAAACTGGTTTATGATACAGTTTTTACTCAGATTACGATCGAAGCAAAAAAAGATAAAGAGGACGGAGGATTTCCTCCAATGGGCAGGTGATTATTCCTAAGGAGATAAGAGAGAGGTTAAGAAGGAAGCCAGGAACGACGCTGAAAGTGAGCGTCGAGGGCAAGAAGATCGTACTGGACCTGTCTTAGAACCAGAGACTTCTGTAGAATTTGAAGAAAGACCAGAGGAATACTAAGAACCCTAAGAAATGAAAGTAAAGACACCTTGGTGTCGAATAGCAGTTGATATGGGTTTTTGTGGACTGCATCTAACAAGGAGATCTCCTACCACCAGCCATCGAGGCCGGAGCTCAGAATGCCTTCGAAAAAGTTGTTCAGTTCGTTCACGACAGCCGAATGAGCGTACAGCCAGTTAACGAACTGAACATGCACGTTGAAGTTATCAGAATAAAGCTAAAACATGGAATTGCTCTCGCAGACTGCTACGTTTTAGCTTTCTCGAGGATTAAAAGACTGTAAAGCCGTGTTCAGAGAGGGAAATAGATGTTGGAGAAACTAAAAAAGAATTTGATGTCATCTTTCTTGAGGACTGCATCTAACAAATTCGATTAGCAGCAAAACACGTTAAATTATTCATGATAACAAATTAAAAAATCAAACCAGAAAGTCCCTCGGATCGGTTATCTCACCCTTTATTGCTGTTGCTGCTGCTGTTGCGGGGGAAGCGAGGTAGATCTCGGCCTCCGGATTACCCATCCTCCCCTTGAAATTCCTGTTCTGGGTTGAAAGACAAACCTCTCCATCAGCAAGCACTCCCATGTGTATTCCAACACAACAGGCACATCCGGGTGGGGCAATCAGTCCTCCAGCCTCAACTATCGTCTTCAGGTAGCCAAGCTCGATTGCCTTAATGTAAGTTCTCCTGCTCGCGGGGGCAACTATCAGCCTGACATCTTTAGCAACCTTCCTCCCTTTAAGCATCTCCGCAACCACTGCTATATCTGAAAGCCTGCCGTTCGTGCATGTGCCGACGAAAACCTGATCGACCTTAACTCCTTCTACCTTCGAAACCTCACAGACATTGTCAACATTGTGAGGCCTAGCAACGACTGGCTCGATGTTCGACGCGTCGAAGTAGAGCTCCTTCTCGTAGTCTGCTTCACTGTCAGCTTTAACCTCCCTGAAGTCGTCCTCCCTGCCCATCTCTGCCAGAAAGGCTTTCGTCTTCTCGTCCGTTTCAAAGAGTCCGGCTTTAGCCCCGCACTCAACGGCCATGTTCGCCATAGTCAACCTAGCTTCAACGTCCATCTCCCTAACACACTCCCCGTGAAACTCGAGGGCCTTGTATGTCGCTCCATCAGCTCCCAGCTCTCCGATGATCGTGAGAATTACATCCTTTGAGTAAACACCTTTACTCAGTTTGCCGTCGACCTGGATTCTGAAAGTCTCCGGTACTCTGAACCAGTTCTTACCAAGAGCTACGGCCACTGCCACGTCCGTTGAACCCATACCGGTCGAGAAGGCACCTATTGCCCCATAAGTGCACGTGTGGGAATCTGCTCCAACAGCCAAGTCTCCCGGCTTGACGTACCTCTCGACCATGAGCTGGTGAATTATCCCCTCCCCCGGTTTATTGAAGTCGGCACCTATTTTCTCCGCGAACTCCTTTATGAACTTCTGATCGTTGCTGAGTTCTCTTCTCGGCGAGGGAGCAGCGTGATCGACGAAGAAGTGAGTTCTGTCAGCAGCCTTCACCTCCACTCCGAGCTCCATTATCTTCCTGATTGAGAGCGGAGCGGTTCCATCCTGCAAAGCTATCTGGTCTATCCTCGCAACGACTATTTCCCCGGCAGAAACGTCCCTTCCACACTTCTCACTGAATATCTTCTCGGTTATCGTGGGCATAGGGTGAAGTTGTTGCGGACGTTAAAAAGGGTTTTTATTGTTTGTTCTTTGGCTAATTGTAGTTGGTTATAGCCCTGTTACGGTTGAAGAATCAGAAATAATAATAAGATTAACCGACTTTCAAATCTATTTTCTCAAGAGGTTTTAAAACTCCCTTCTCGTAATATAGCTTCAATAACTTTTGCCATATCAGCAACTCAACTTCCAATTTCAAATACCTTTTGACCAGTTAAGCTCGCCGGTTAAGCCCGAGAAACCTTCAAGTTACGCCGCATTTATTAGGAAAATTCAAACAACAACCCCGAACTCCTTCAGCTTTATCCTCGCGAGTTTTCTCTCAACTTCTACAGCTCTCCCAGAAGCTTCCTTCAGCTCGTCGAAGCTAACTGGCCTGAGTTTGAAACCATTCCCCTCTCTTACAACTTCGAATATCTTTTCCAGCTTTGCTCCGTCAAACATGTAAAAAGCGTCTTTCGGCTTGACGTTCTCTCCCCTACACGCAAGGCAGAAGACTCTTCTTCCACATTTACTCTCACATTCTCCCAGTTCATCTGACCTATCCTTCCCGCCCGAACACCTATTCGATGGAAAGTCGAGAACGATAAAGTGTAGGTAGTGTTCAGATACGGGCTTCGTTATCAGACAAGTATACTCGAGGTGAGTTGCTAGTTTCTTCCTCACTCTTATCCTGACGGCATCGACGACATAGTCGTAGTCCAGCTCACATCGGGGAATTGAATTGAAATCCCTCTCAAACGCTTCGAGAAACTTGTCAGTTAGCGTTTCAACTGCCGGGTAAACGTACTCGGAAAAATCCTCCACGAACTTCGAAATAACGTCAAGCTCAAACTCCCTAACTAGAACGCCGTTCAGGTAGGAGAGAAACTTCCTCTTATGCGGGTAGAAGAAGAGGCTGACGTTGAAGAAGTAATCCCCCGCAAGCATGCTCTCAAGCAGCTTTATGCTCGCCGAGTTTTCAGAGCTAATTCCGGAGTCGTTGAGCAGTATGAGGAGAACTGTTAAAGCGCCCCACCTCACTCCGTCCTCCTCAACAAAGATGTCAATCTTCCACTCCGCCCCTTCGTCATTCATCTTCAGATCTGAGACAATGTCAGTTTTGGTTATTCTGAGGATTCTCTCTATCGTGTGCTTGCTCGAAGCTATCTTCATGAGCGGCTCGAATGCAAAAACCCCAGGGAAGTCCCTGTAAGCGAACTTCCTTGCTATTTCTATGCATTCTGCAGAGTGGTAGGAGTAGGCCTGCCTACTTACCCTTCTCACTCTCCTGAGGACTTCTTCGTAAGCTCCCTGAGAGAACATCTTCGAGTTTCTATAATGCTTCATCAAACCTGACAGCTTTTCCGGAGTTGTGGAAAGAGAAATCACAAGCTCGTTCAACATAGAGCTGACATCATCGGCAATCTCACACTTTCTGTCCATTACATAGTGATTTAGATAAAATATCAGGTAAACGAGCTCACAGAACAGCCTGTCCTCACCTATCAGAAAGGCCCTATCGAAGTTAATTCTCCTTACCTTCTCGACCAGCTTTTCCCAGTCAGCCTTCAACTCTTCGAAGAACTTCCTCCCCTTCTCGGGGTCGTTTTTGCCCCTGAAATCGAATTTTAGTCCGAAACTTGAATCGAGTAAGCCTGACCAAACGCTCAGGAAGTTAGAGAAGATATCTGAAAGTTCTATAAAGGTTCTCTCAGACCGCTCCTTGTACTTTCCCTCTTTCCCGTACTCGAGAACATATCCGACATTTCCAGATGCTGATCTCTCCACTCCCTCCTTCAGAAACTTCCTGAGCGTAATCGTGCTTGTTCTTGTTCCTTTCAACAAACTCACTTCCCAATTTCTTCTTGGAACGATCCTTAGAACAGTACCCTTCTCGCTATCTCGTACGCCTTAACTATTTCCCTGTCAGCGTTGTCCTCAACGACCTCGTCGTGACCTGGGTAGAGGACTTCAACATCGAGCTCCGTCAGCTTTTTGAGAGACGAAATGAGCTTTGCTGCATCTCCCCCGGGGAAGTCGACTCTTCCAAAACCCCCACCGGCAAAAACAGTGTCACCGCTGAAGAGCCACTTCCTGTCGGCATCGTAGTAGCAGACGCTCCCGGGACTGTGGCCAGGCGTGTGTATTACCTTGAGCTTTATGCCCAGATCGAGGACTTCTCCACCCTTCAAAACGATGTCTGGCTCAACTGGTGTGAAGAGGAGCATGCCGTAAGCCATCGGGTTGCTTTTGGCTATTTCGAGCTCGTCCGCGTGGATCGCAACCTTAGCTCCTATGCCCTGCAGGGCGAAGTAAGCCCCGGCGTGATCGAAGTGAGCGTGAGTAAGCAGAAGAGTCCTGACCTTCTTTATCAGGCCGTTCTCGGAGAGGTAGCGGAGGATGAACTCGGCATCCCCTCCACAGTCGATCATGACATCTCCAGCAATGTAAGCGTTCGCGGCGAGTGGTGGCGTTATAACTCTTTTGACCTTCATGGGCTATGGAGGGCTGAAGCCCTTTTTACGTTTTACCTCTGCTGTCTTGAGTTTTCAGTTCAGGTTTATTCAGTTCATCAAGTTCATTCATTCAATGCTCACAGTTAATCCTGACCGCATGCGGGGAGGTACTTGCTGACGACATCCTCCACTTCAGACGGGAGGATGATGGTGTTCGAACTGCTGGTGAGGTGAAGGAGGTTACCTCTTTTCTCGTAGCACCTGAAGTTCTTCCACGTGATCAGATTACCGTTCATCCACACTCCTCTGGCGGTGATTTTGTACTCCTTCGGTCTCAGCTTTACTCCGAGTATAACCGCCGGGTACACGAGCAACCACCAGATTCCCAGTGCTGTGTAGAGTATGCCTGAAAGCGTGTACTTCAACCACCAGAGGTATGCCAGATACAGGTAGGCAAGTGCGAGGGGAAGGCCCATGGCGAAAACAACGATGTACACCTTCCTGCGAGTAATATCTACCTTCAGGGCCTCCCACTCGAAGTTCCGGTCGCTCCTTATTAACGCCGAGTACTCTGCCTTCTCGATGTACACTAAACAATTAAAGTTTTACAGCTAAATAAATTTTTCTGATCAGCGCATGTATTTCCTCGAGAAGACAGCAAGAAAGACCGCCCACATGAACATGCCGAATATTGCCTCTGCCGAGGCTATTGCCTTCCCCCAGCCAACGGGATGCAGATCTCCGTAACCCAAGGTCGTTGCCGTTACCACGCTGAAGTAAAGGCAGTTCCATATGCTATCAACCCCAGCCCCGTGGATTCCAGAAATGCTGTGGGTTAAGCAGTAGATAAAAGGAAAGACGAAAATGACAAGAGCAACCCAAAGAATGACTGGCCTTTTCCAGTCTGTTCCATACTTACATGTGAAGTCTGCAAGGGCATATTCGATCGCTGAGCTTGCATACGTTTTAAGGAGTGTTCCCGCTGCCACGATTTTCGATTTCAGGTCTTTTGCCTCTCTTAGTTCTTCTCTGGCTTCTAACACATTCGATCTTCTTAAAGCCTTCCTCTCTCTGACGAACATACTGTCCGCGTCATCTCTTTTTCCCTCCCTTTCGTAGAATATTCTCTGAACCCTGCAGGCCTCCGCCTCGGCCTGCGGGTGTTTGAAACACTCGCTTGGCAGGTCTAAATACATCGCCCTGAAAAAAATAATACAGAAGAAAATTTTAATTTTCTGTAGAATTTACTCTCACCTAGGCATATTCAAACACGGCGTCCCCTTTAAATACAGCTTTATTAAACACAGCAATCCCCTCAAATACAGCTCCCTCAAATACAGCATCCCCTTTAAATGTAGCTTCAGAAAACATAGCTGCCCTTCCAAATACAGCTCCCTCAAACACAGCATCCCCTTCAAACGTAACTTCTTTAAATACAGCTCTTCCTTTAAATGTAGCACATTTAAACGAAAAATCAACGTCATCAGGAACTTCAGGAAAAACATACCCTCTGCAATCCACATCATCTTCGAAAATGAGCCCCTCAACTTCCTTTACATCGAGATCATCTATTACCAATTCTTTCCTTTTTTGGGGCTTGAACCTCTCAAGAAACTTTCTGTAAAACTCCCTCGCCTCATCTTCGTTTTTGTCAGGCTTGTGGAATATACAGTACTCCTGATCTTTGGTCTCCGGGTCGCAGTTGCCGTAGTGTTCGTATTTACACATCGCCCGCAATTCGGATGCAGAGAATATAAAAATTTATCTGGTTATGCTGGGTTTACACGTCATACAATCTCTGTCAACTCTAGTCTATAGCTATCAGCTGTAGTGCAAAACGTTTCAGACATCAAACCAGTCCTGCTGGTAAACTCAATCGGTGACTCACTACCGGAAAGCTATACTAAACTCTCCCCCGCTCTCTCAGCACTTCAGCGGCATCCCAGACGAGAAACAGAGCTACCCCTCCGAAAACGAAGAGGACGAGCTTCCAGTCCATAACTCCAGTCAGAGCCCACTCTGCGAATGTAAATGAGAGGACAATGTACGCACAGGCGATTATAGTCAGGGTCTGCGCGAGCAGGGAGTTTTTTGAGACTCTGTTTATCTCCTCAACATCCAAGCTGCAGCCGTGCAGCCGCAAAACCGCCCGTGCTATGGCGGCAAACAGAAGTGCGAGCAGAAAGACGCCGGCAGCGATTAGCAAAACTTTTCCGGCAGTAACCTCTCTGCCAGCAGTTTTGGTCAGAACGAAAAACATGACCGAAACCAGAAGAGCGAAGAAATAGAGCACGTACAGAATGCCAACACTTTTCCAGGCTTCAGACCTCCTCAGCTCCCTCCAGCCCCAGCCGTAAACGCGTGCAATCGCAAAAACAATGAGAAGCGGGGCTGAAGCGTAAACCGCCATCATCAGGTTCAGAACCAGTATTGCCTGGAGAATGTTCGAGTTGAATTCACCCTGCGGTTTTGTCAGGCTGAAGAGGTAACCGAGCGCAAAGTAAAAGCTCAGAGCAACAGCAATCGTCAGCAAAAGCAGGGGTTTGAGCGGGATTTTCACCTCTGCCTTTTCCTCCGGTTTTCTACCTTCCCCAACACTTTCGACCTCTTTTCTGACCTCTTTAACACCTGCAATCCCCGTGATCCCATCAGTTCTTCCACTCCTCACGGCACAGGCAATTCCAAAAAGCAGGGAGAAGAGGGCTGAGAGAATAACGTTCCAGAAAAGCGGGAAGGAGAGAGCGTATCCGATTGAGAGCGAGAGAGCGAAGCCAATTGCAGACGTAACCAAGAACACCCTGAGCCTGTTCACGGGATGTGCTGACACCAAATCAAAATAA